>JARLHU010000117.1 GCA_031292095.1 Desulfosporosinus sp. | reverse complement strand
GAGACTTAACGAATTAGCTGAAACAATTGGTATTTCTAATGTAAATCTCTCAAACTTGAAAACTGGTAAAGTAAGGGCTATTAGATTTTCAACCCTTGATGCAATCTGTGTCGCGCTGAACTGTCAGCCAGGTGATATTTTAGAACACGTTTGTACAAATGACGATAAAGACAAATAGAAAAAAATTTTTAAAAATTTATGTATTAACTTTCATTTGGTAAGGAATTGGCATGTATTATGATGTAATAGTTGTAGCCCTCAAGGAAAGCTGCAACAAACTTTTACACAACAAAAAATTATCCCCCTCCATGATAAATTGGAGAGGGAACCAGATTAATCCGGTAAAAAGGGTTCAGAATCATTGAAGAAATCAGTAGCATTATGAACTGGAGGATGGAAGTCACTCAATCGTTTAAAGAGGTCTACCATCCGACCCAGCTCAGATTTTGTTACTCTAAATTCAACCTTGCTTTTGATTATATATTTAATGGGTGGTCAGGTTAACGTTTACGACTGCCGGCGGCAAAACGGCTTCCATCACCATCCCCGATCCGAGGGAAGACCTGGATAAGACTGAGGCCGAGGCCATTATGGACATGGTTATTCAGAAGAATATATTCCTTACCTCCAGCGGCGCACTGATCGGAAAGCGGGATATTAAGGTTGTTGGCACCACGACCAACGACCTCTACGATCCGCCGCAAGTTTAGGTGGAGGCAAAAAAAGAACGGCGGCCGCGTGGCCGCCACTTCTCTCCCAAAAGGAAGAGGCTGTCACAGTAAGACAGCTCCTTAAGCTCTTTGTATATAAAAAACTGCTTTCCACATAATTAATGATCAAACGGTACAGACGAATTACTTATACTGAATTTCATGGAATTCGCACCATTGCCGGACGATTTCGCATAATGACTCATGTTTATAAGCATTACATCATTTTCTATTCCATGTCGACTTATCGGCTCTTTGAAGCGACGAAACGCTCCTTTTCCATCGATTGCATCGCACAGTTTGTCTCTCAGTTTGTTATCTTCCTGCGAATAACAGAAATCTTCCATAATCAGGTAATCATTTACCTCTTCCTTATCAGGCAGTTCAACATAATCACCCCAGTTTTCCACCACTGCCACTGCCTCCCGAATAGCATCTTGTTCCCAGTCATTCGAGCATATTTGAGAATTGCTCAATGATACATTTTCCGAGGGATTTTTCAGACGGAATGGGTGGGGCTATGCTTTCGTCTTCGTTTTCTTCATCGTCTTCAACAGAATAACTGTATTTTTCCCATACAGAATATAAGCATCGATAATCGCCTTGTACTAATTGTTCCCTTAATTGTACTAACAGGTTAAGTAATTCGTTATCTGAAACCAAAGAACTCCTGGGTTTATCTTCATCTTCTTCTTCATAGTCGTTATAATCCTCATATGAATCGTCGATACAGGACGCATCCAAGCGGCAATTGATCACGATAATTATCCGGCCACCCTGGTCGAATACAGTTATCCCACAATCATCCTCACCGTCAAATTCGTATTTCTTCAACTCAGATACCTGTTCCTCAGAATAATCGAAGGCGATAGCGAGCGTCCACCAATCATAAGACTCGCTGTACATAACATCATAATACTTTTCCATAAGCGTCTCCCAACCGCCTGGAATATCATAGCCGTCAGCATGATATATAAAGCTTACTTCTCTGGCAGTCGGATCGGCTCGACTGGATAATGAAGCGACTGCTTGCCTGTCCTTTTTGCTCAGTACTTTGTCCACTGCGAGAAATTCATAGGAGGTTGAACTGTGGTCTGACGTGAACCCTTTTTTTACACTGATAATTTTCATAACTGTTTTCTCCTTATCTCATTCTTTCTAAGCAACCATTTGGGATAATCTTCTGCCGCCAGCCATCCTTGTATTTCCTCAAAGGATGCATAAGGGCAGCCCCAGTCTGTATAACCAATGCCCTCTTGAATATCCGCAATTGTGTCAGAAAGTCCATACTCGCCATATTTTTTCAACATACCAGTCGTTAGCACAGGTTCAGGACAACCTGGATCGCCCCCTAAAGCATCTTCTGCAAACACCCTGCACCCTCCGCAATGGATTTTAGCAGAACAGTAACCACATTGGCTATCTTTGAAAGACTTTTTGGAACGAAAACTTCGGTACCTTTTCAGACTCTCACTGTTTATCCAGACGCTTTGTAAGTCATCCTCCAGTAAATTACCAGCAGATAACTCTTGTCCAACTAACTGGGAGCAAGGGAAGATTGCGCCATTCGGTGCTATTGACAGGATCCTATTCGCAGCAGTACATCCCCTGATCCCATTAGACTCCGCTATTTGAGAAGGCAGTTTTCTTTCCAGAAAAGCCAGCCCACAGTCCACCCTAAATTGGATATGTGGGTAGGTATCCACAGTTATTGACAACTTCCGTTCAAATTCCAAAAGAGTATACTCGTCAGGTTTTTCCTTAACCCAACGGTTAATGTCCCCTGGTGGTTTATAGCGCAGCAACGTTAACCTTTTAAAGCCTACAGTTGCTAACAATTCAATGATGTACTCAAATTCGCTAAGAGTCGAGTTGGATAATATTAAATTAGCTCCAATATCAAGACCTAGTTCACTGGTCATGGTGATGAGTTGAGTCAGCTTTTCCTTTTCTTTTTCCGGATGCTCCAGCAATTCCTCATGCCTAATTCCAATCTGCAAGCTCTTAATATAGTTTGCTAGCTTTCCTAAAGCATCAGGTTCATGCTGATACCTGCCAGTCGTAACATGAACGACCAGCTTCCTTTCATGAGCTCTGGCAACAATGCTCATAATATCCTCCCTCGACAAAGGCTCTCCTCCGCCTATAGCTAATTGAAAAACTCCGGCGTCAGCAATCCTGTCGATGATCGTCAAGGCCTCTTCAGTCTCAAGTTCAGTCGTAAAATTATCTCTATGTCGTCTTATATAGCAGTCTGGACAATCTGAGTCACACTTATAGGTAACTGCCCAATGAATAGTTTCCGGTGCGCTAATAAGCTGGGGAGAATGCCCATTAATTATGGTCTGATCCCAATGGGTTGAACGTTCAACGTAATCCTTATTAAGTAGGCCGTTCGGCCTAACTACCAACATTTTGAAGGCCAGTAACTTTTCTATTATCCCAATAGCCGCTCTACGATTAAGGGGTCTGTCATGTACTTTAACCCAAATTGTGTCGAGATCATTAATATCTACAATACCCATGTTTCTGATCAGTTCTACTAACAAATAAGCTTCCGTGTCAACATCCATCATAGTTCCTGTGCTAGTGTTGAACAGTATTCCGCCAAAGTATTCCGATCTATAGCGAATGCTGTCTGAAAGGCTTATATAGGGTGATTTCACAGCTTTCACGGAGTGTACCTCCTCAAGGCTTTTACTATGAAGTTCTAACTAACAAATATTCAAAGAGAAAATTTCGGCAGCAGTACACCTATCTCCTTCAACCTTCGACATTTTTATCAAAAAAAATTTGCTGCTCCAGGCGAGACTTTTTTTCAGATCTCCTATTCCCGTCAATTTTTTGTATCTCTGCTGCCAATTTGCCGTAGTAACCCGCGATTTTAGTTAGCCATAAGACTCCAATGACTCCGTTCGTATTAAAGAGTAATGCCTCTGCAAGGTTGCGTACAGAACGGTCATCTATAACCACTGTCAGAATACCAAGTTCTTTCGCTCCTATTATGACCTCAACTTCTCCTCGGTGCAATCTCCCTTGTAATTGCTCTACCATTGACTAAAGACGGCAGAGCCTCGTTTAAGATCTCATAAACCACGGTGGGCCGAAAATCCTTGGAAGGTTTAGGGGTACGGCAACAATTCGTTCTTTTTGGCACCACCTTAATTTACATAACATTTATGCAGCCAGGAAAGGGAAATTCCGTCCTAGCTTAGTCCGCTAAACTGTAACCGGGGCTCAGATGGGATTATCTTGTGACGAAGATCTAATAATAGTTATAGTTGACGCTACGACACCATTACCTGTTTCGTCTTTTAGCGCGTATGTTCAGGTATTTGATGTGACTGGAAACTGTACTAGTTCTCAACAGATATCCGATTCTTTCTTTTATCATACTTCATATAAAATTCCAAAATCAATGAGCTCTGTAGAAGAAACTCTGACACTCCGCGCGACTTAAGTCGGCGGGTTCTTAAGTACGAAGACTTCCAATATACTCTCGCTTACAGGCATGGTTGTTCATCTGCAAGGTACAACATATAAGGACTGGTCCATTTCCTTAAGACTTTACTACCAAGTAGTCCGATGACTACATTCGCGGTAGCATAACGCCCGTATCATGACGCTTTTGGTTGAGTTAAATGCCCATACTGGCAACCTTACGACACGTTGTGGCCTTTAATCTTGCAATCTCTTGATCGTGCAATGCCTTGAATCGTTCGTACTTCTCAACGCACAGACTCCGATTAATCGAATTTAGATCTGGGTTAACATTCATAATCAGAAAGCTACTATATAAATCTCGCTGAATCCTATCCTTGCCAATTATAGACCATCGTTCACTCAGTTCTTTTTTTTCATAAGTATCTTCCACATGATTGTACTGTGACGCTTTAACCTCCGCAGTTTTGATCCGATGAAGTTCCGTATCCTGATGTCTTAGCTTGTTATCCAAGATGCTTAAAAACAGCGCAGGCGCTTTATTCGCCAACGACTTGCCAAATCGTTTCTTACGATTCACTTGACCCCTCTTATTAAGAGTCGTCTTTTTGGCTCGTTTCTGAAGTCCCTTGAAGGACATTTCTTCAACAAAAACTTCCGTACCCTGGCTAATAATCTCGTTAGCCAACCTATTGTGAGATTGCCTACGAAGACTACTTAACTTACCTTGGATTCGTTGTAGTTTGTATTGATCCCTCAAATAGTGCTTAGACTTTACCCAAGGTTCTCTATTACTCCGATTGAACGTTCCGTCCACCTTAAACTTGTTTGGATTATTTGCTCTACGGCTCCGGTCCATTTTCCGTTGAAGCTTCCGAATCTCACGATATGGAGTATTAATCTCCGGTGCCAGCTCTAACAAGCTGACCTTATCATTAGAGCTTATCCCTGCTGTCTGCGGACCGATATCAATTCCAACGTTTGAGCTGCCCACCTTGTGCCGAAACTCACCGTTTTTATTGATCTTAATTGGGGGAACTCCTTCAAGGACTATCTGCAAATAATAGTTTTTGCCCCTCTTTAAGATCCGGCAGTATTTGATCGTTCCCATTAACGCCATCTGGGCATAGTCATCTTTATGATTGATTAACACTTTAATCGAAAGCCCATTCCATACTAACCGTTTACTCCGAAACTTAATGCCAGCACCGTTACTTTTACCTTCCAGACTATGCAAATCTCCATACTTTTTAAAATGCACCTTTTTGGCGGTATGGTATATTTGCCCCTCAAAGGCTTTAAAACAACGAGTGGCTATCTTTTGGACTGTGAGTGCATCTAACTCCTTTTTAAAGTGGTGCTGCATTGGCTTAACAAAATCGTGTAGTGAATACTCGGTTAGTCGGTACTTTTTGTTTAACTCTTGAAGTACCAGGTTTCGGGTTCCATCATCTTTTGGTAGTTTAATTGCCCGTTGGTACTCTTTGCTCTCAATCATTAAGCGATACTGCTTACCAAGCTCATTAAGACAGGCATTATAGATTCTCCGGCCAATATCTAATCGCTTATTCAAGATATCTTCTTGATATAGTTCAGTGTCAAGCTTAAACGTCAGCACAAAATTCGGCTCTGATTTCTTTGCCCTATTAGAATTTTTCTTCGGTTTAGCCATTACGACACCACCTTTAGCGCGTTTTCCGTTTTCTATATAATTGTAATGTTTCTTTTGAAATATGTCTAAACGCACAAAAGAAATATTAGATGAGTCACCACTGTCCAATTATATCATATTTCCAAATAGTGGTGTATTGTTTATTAACTTATTAAAAACGACGGGAGCCGCCTTCATCCCCTCGACTGAAGTCAGGGGCTTTCGGCTACGCTATCGTAAAAAATGGCATTAGATTAAACTACACACCTACTGAAGTAGGTGGATTTTAACACAGCGAGTGAAACTCGCATTGAATGCTATGGCATTCAAGATAGGGCGTGGGCTAATCCAAAAAATAATTGCAGTAACGGATACAGTTATCACCGACATTGCGCTCTTGTAGCCTACCATTTTGAATACTATTACATTTAAGCAACGTGCGCTAAAAGCTTTTCCGTCTGAAAGACGGAGGTTTTAGACCTAGCGCATAGAAATAAACGGCTAAAATTACAGATAGCCGCCAGTGAACTCTACCCTGATGATTATGATTTTTCCATCATCTTTGACAGTGTAGCAAACCGAAAAGCCCGCCATCAGTTGGAGAAGGGGCACTATGAGGGGAATGTGATTGTTAATGAGTGGGATGGAAAATGAAAATAGAGCTGCCATTCACCTTTTGGCAGCTCTCATATTCACTCTTTATCCTTTTTACTTAATTTTATCTCCTTTAAGATTTCTATCAGAGTTTTATCGATCCTGTTCATTTTTCTGATAAACCATACTAGTAAAATTATTACTATAGCAGGTAGTGTCAATAAATATAATGAAATGGTTAGATACTGCTCTTCCTTATTTAAACCACAAATTGTACCAGCGGGAGGCGTTCCTACGAGCATTACTCTACCAACATTTCCTTGATAGTACATTTCACATTGAGTATTGTAGCAACCTCCAAAACTCCGATTTTCACGCAAAGCCTTGCTTTATCAACCGTCCGAATCTGGTCTAATACAATCCACCCATCCACATCACCTACGGTAAGCCTAATACGGGTAGGATATCCTTCCCTACCCCTACTTGTAACTGGAGCGATCATAATGGTACGAAGATGCTCATTCATCTCTAGAGGAGAAATAACCACACATGGTCTTGTTTTATTGATTTCTGCTCCTTTTGTTGGATTCAGATCAACCCAATATAAAGAATACTGCTCAATGGTTTGGTTCATCCCATACCTCCAGCATTTCATTGTCGATCTCCTCAGATATTAACAAAACATCATCGTTATTTTTGTGCATGAGTTTCAATGCCTCGGCCCAACCTTGGCGAGGAGTGCTCACTGGTTTTATGATGATAAAATTGTCTTCTACTACCAATTCTACTTTCGAATCTATACCACATTGCTTTAAAACTGCATGAGGAATCCGAATTCCCTTAGAATTACCAATTTTAATAATGTCCATTTCCATTGCCGATCCCCCCATTTTGTGATTACATTGTATTTACATTTTAACAGTTATATGACGTTTTTACAAGGGAATGTAACGCAATCATTTACCTCTTCCTTATCAGTCAATTTAACATAATCACCCCAGTTTTCCACCACTGCCACTGCCTCCCGAATAGCATCTTGTTCCCAGTCATTCGAGCATATTTGAGAATTGCTCAATGATACCTTTTCCGAGAGATTTTTCAAAGATAAGCATGGTGGTGCTTACAGTTAAACAATGATGCCTTTGCCAAAGAGCCCTTCATCTAGAATCCATTAGTACCTCCCAGAAGACCTCATAGGACGTCTCGGCAAAGGAAAAACAGAATGGAACCTGACCTAAGGCTCGTGATCACTTCAACTCATAAGCTCCCTTGATAAAAGACTAGTTATAAGATAAACTTTCTTAATGGGACCATGGCTTAAATCCTATGGGCCGAGGTAGTAATACAGAATTAACGAGCCCAAATTATCGGCTAAAGAAAATCGCCACCCATGGTAAATTAAGATAAGTAGTCTTATCTTAGAATAACTGCGCATACTGGTGATGAAATTTGAGGAGGAAATTCGAATTGGTTATTATAAAAACTGACCAAGAAATCGAGCTTATGGCTGAAGCCGGTAAGATTCTAACTGCTATCCACCAAGAGCTTCGATCTCTAATTCGTCCCGGGGTAACAACCTGGAAAATTGATAAATTTGCAGAGGATTTTATGCAGTCGCATGGGGCGACTGCTGAGCAGAAAGGGTATAAAGGGTATCCATTTGCAACTTGTGCGTCAGTTAATGATGAAATATGTCATGGATTTCCGACTAAAGACCCTCTGAACGACGGCGATATTGTGGGAATTGATATGGTTGTTAATCTCAATGGATGGCTCGCCGATTCCGCTTGGACTTACCCAGTCGGTGAAATATCAAAGGAAGCTGAGAAGTTGCTTAGGGTCACGAAAGAATGTCTCTACATTGGTATAGAAACCTCGATCATCGGTAATAGAATCGGAGATATTTCTCATGCAATACAAAGTCATGCAGAAGCGCAGGGGTTCTCCGTTGTGCAAGACTTTACGGGGCACGGTATTGGGCAAATCATGCATGAAGATTTGCAGGTTCCACATTATGGGCGACCCCATAGGGGGGAGAGGCTTAGTGAAGGCATGGTATTTACGATTGAACCCATGATTAATGTGGGATCACATCATCTCAAAATAGACCCCAATAAATGGACAGCCAGAACGACTGACGGTAGTCTTTCCGCTCAATACGAGCATACCATTGCTATTACTAAAAATAGACCCTTGGTTCTAACCGAGCAGGACTAAGCCCAAAAAAACAACACCTTTTCTCGAATTCGAGATAAGGTGTTGTTTTTTAACCTACCACGTTGAATGTATTCCATTTTCATCAGTATGTATAGAAATAGTTTCCTTACCATACTCCGGTAATCTTTAATATAGGAACCGAATGGAAAATAGAGGATATGGGGGAATATACCCCATCCGATTGGAGCGAGGGGGCTTTAGGCATATGCGTTGTCTTTGGATCTTTTGTGGCTAATTCTAGTACCGAAACAAAGTCATCGGTAACAACCCAATAATATCCGTTACTATCCATAACATTACCAGAACTTAGCTTCCAAATAGAGCCCCCGTATGTAACGTGGTTTTTGGTCTGTAGAATAATCTTTGTAAAAGGACTTGCACTAGGGCCTGGTGGAAATCGCATTACTTCAATCTTTTGAAGACGTTTCATCTTTGATATTTTCTCTGCCAAGTCTAAAACTATCTGCCGATTTGTAACCATATAACTTTTATCTTTTGTGTAGACGATTGCATTGTTAATGTCACTTTTTGGCAGGGTAAAACCCCAGAATGAAATTGTTTTCACTTGGTAATAAACAATACCAACGATCAAAGTTCCAACAATAATTATCAACGGAATTCCTTTAGTCCTCATACGCCCTCCTCCATATATCTCTGACTACCGGCAACTCGGACCATACTATTAGCTAGAAATATCCATCCTGATGTATCTACTCTATCACAGGAAGAATAATGCTGCAGCAAAAACAAAAAGGTTTTAAATTGACTACCAGATTGACATTCAATTAACATTGTTATTTCTCTCCCTTGTTTTACAACTAATCTAACCAAGAAACGTCTATGTTCAGTGTACCAAACCCTATGCCTAAAGATGTTTTGCTTTATAATGAGCAAAATAAGCCACACTTTCGTGTGGCTTATAAAGAAAATCTCGAATTATGAACCGGAGTTTATGCCAAGGTTCGAACGGATTTTTCCCGGTCCCATTGGCGTGTCTTTGCCGCAATAATAAATGCGTCTTTGTCGTTGGTATTCACGATACCCGCGTCTTGTCCAACATTCGCAATTTTCAAAAGCGTTTGGCCACCCTTGTCGACGGCGATTGCCTTAAGATGACCAAAAGCATCACGTACAAAATTGATCGCAGCACTCTCCATCGACAATGCCGCTGCGCCTTCGTCGGAGAGGATGACGGCCACTGCGTCGAAGAGCACAGAAGGAGTACCAGCCAGTTGTCCATCAGCAACCAGTATCGAACTATCGGCTAGCTTCACGCCCCCCACTTTCGGGGCAACAATCTTTACGGTGGCGCCCGCATCAGTCACGGCCTTTTTAATCGTCTTGATTACAACGCCGTCGGAACCATCTGTTATCAGGATGCCAACTGCGCGCCCCATGAGTGTGTATTTCATCTTACCAATGATTTGCAGTGCGGGCGAAGGTGGCATCTCTATAACGGGCGCTGCAGCCACTGGCGCATCGGGAATTTTGTCGAGCGCCAAACCCTCAGCGACCCGGCTGGCAAGGGTTTCTTCGATATGTCGCAGGTGACCGACTATCGCCTTACGTACGTGCACATGTTCAACTTTGGAAAGTTCAAACACCAGTGCCGAGGCGATGTGAGCCTGTTCAAACACGGTCTGGCTGAGATAAAATTGCCGCGCCTGACTGTAGTGGTCATTAAAGCTCCCAGCACGAATGCGGCCTTTTTGACCCGTTTCAGTTACAACCGCGCTATGAAAACCGTTGGCTGGCGTTTCGCGTGGCGAGTTTCCAGACAAGGAGTTGGGCTCATACGCTACACGACCCGCCGGTTGCTCCATCTGCATGTGTCCGTCGCGTTGTTGGTTGGAGAACGGACACTTGGGAGCATTGATCGGAATTTGGTGGAAATTGGGCGAACCTAGGCGCGAAAGCTGCGTATCTTGATAGGAAAATAAACGGCCTTGCAACAGTGGATCATTGGAGAAATCAATGCCTGGCACGACACTAGAAGCGCAGTAAGCAACTTGTTCGGTTTCAGCGAAGAAATTATTCGGCCAACGATCCAACACCATGCGTC
Source organism: Desulfosporosinus sp. (assembly GCA_031292095.1). Taxonomy (GTDB): domain Bacteria; phylum Bacillota; class Desulfitobacteriia; order Desulfitobacteriales; family Desulfitobacteriaceae; genus Desulfosporosinus. Next base: position 11,762 of record JARLHU010000117.1, on the reverse strand, counting down.
CGATCACTCTCAAGGGCACCAGTTCTTCGGGAATCAACTTGGTCGCGTCCAGATGATCGAATGGGAATTTATCCGCTTCCTGCTGCGTGAAAAGCTGAACTGCGAATTCCCACTCAGGAAAATTGCCCGTGGCAATCGCCTCGAACATATCGCGACGGTGAAAGTCTTGATCAGCGCCGGAGATCTTGACGGTCTCATCCCAAATGGTGGATTGCAAGCCGAGCTTGGGACGCCAGTGGAATTTGACGAAGGTGGATTCTCCCGCCTCGTTAATCAGCCGGAAGCTATGGACGCCGAAGCCTTCCATCATTCGCAGCGAGCGCGGTAGGGTGCGATCTGACATGATCCACATCACCATATGCATGGATTCAGGCGTGAGCGAAATAAAATCCCAGAATGTGTCATGCGCGGTTGCCGATTGAGGAAAGCCGCGGTCGGGTTCCATTTTCACAGCATGGATAAGGTCGGGGAATTTGATGGCATCCTGGATGAAGAAAACTGGAATGTTGTTACCAACCAGATCCCAGTTGCCCTCCTTTGTGTAGAACTTAACGGCAAATCCGCGTACGTCACGAGGCGTATCGACCGAACCCGCGCCGCCAGTGACGGTTGATAGACGAGTGAACACGGGCGTCTTCTCCCCGACTTCTGTGAGTATCTTAGCGGTGGTGTATTGTTTCAACGAGGTGGTCAGCTCGAAGAATCCATGCACTGCCGTCCCTCGCGCGTGAACGATGCGCTCGGGAATACGCTCATGATCGAAATGTGTTATCTTCTCGCGAAGGATGAAATCCTCCAGAAGCGTAGGGCCGTTCGGATTAGCCCTGAGCGAGTTTTGATTATCGGAAAGACCAACGCCCTGGTTCGTGGTGAGAGTGGGGTGCTCTCCACCAGCAACCTGGTGCAGCTCGCCGCCGGAACCGAGCTGAGTGTCTCCACTTGGAGCTGGGCCCTTAGCCTGGTTATGTTCTCCAGAATTACTCGACGTGTTTTTATTGTCCATGCTTGATCCCTCCTTGATTTGAGATTATCTTCCACAGATCGCCATTATTCTATACCAGCGAAAGGGTATGGCTTAGCGCTATACTGCTTGATTAAGATCATGCAATATACCAAACCTATGCTCATCGGTTAACCTAAAGCTGATCAAGCATCGTAGCAAAAACGAGGGTTCGCAACGAAAGCTTTAACTACATTTTTAACTAAATGCATATTGTTATCTCCCCTTTTTCTCTTAATTAATATCAACTTTAACATATAATAATTACTTTATTATGACAATAGCATGTTATTTGAACAACATGCTCTGGGAGAACTATCGAAACGCTCTGCCACACCGAAATATCCATTACTAAAATTTATAAACTTGACTAAAACGTTCGGATTTCTTTAAGTCTATCACTCATTATGACGTATGTCCGATTTGCCAGACACAGGAGAGTTAGCTGAAAATTTTTCTTTGTTTTCAAAATTGCTACTAATAGCATTTAATTCTCCCCCGAGGAGAATTATTAGAGTACTAATGTATAGCCAGCTTATTAGAGCAATAACTCTACCTAAACTTCCATAAACTTTTTCATAATTTGCGAAGCTATTTACATAGAAAGAAAATAATAAAGAAGTAGTACCCCAACCAACAGTTGTAAAAATAGCACCTACAATAATATCATTAAATTTCAACTTTTTATTTGGTACATACCTATATATTAAATAAAATGTAAGTAACATTAAGGCAAGAGAAATACCATATCTTAAAAAGGACCAAATAACATTAAATAAAGTTTGTGCTCCTATTAATCCGAATACATAAGATCCTATAATTTTCCCAAATACTAGCATAATAAATGCAAATATTATCATAACGCTTATACTAATGGTACTGATAAGCGCTATAAAAGTAAGTTTAATAAACTTACGGTCCTCCTCTACAGCATACGAGTTATTAAGACCCCGTATAATAGCAGATATTCCCTGAGAAGCAGCCCAAAGACTTCCTATCATACCTAAAAGTAAAAGAGTTTTACTTTTTGCTTGAATAGTCTGTACCAACAAATTTTTTACTAAAATAGCAGTATCATTAGGAAGAAAGGTATTAAAGTTAGTAATTAATAATTCACTCGAAAGAGGGGTGAAGCTTAACATGTTAATTAAGAAAAGTAAAAAAGGGAAAAAAGCTAATATCAAGTAGTATGTTATTTGTGCACTCATTGCGGGCAAATCAGCCTCTTTATATCTAAATATTAGTTGTCGTATATATTTATATACAATAAAACTTCTTATTTTTTCAAACATAATTATTTACTCCCTATTCACCTTAATAGAATCATATGGATTAAGTACACCATTATCAAATTTTCGCTCCCAAATTAATTGCCAGTAAATGTCATGTATAGTGAACCCTCCATGGCAATTCCGCTTAAGTATTTTTTTCTCCCCTGTACTTCTGTTTCTCTTATCATATTTTCTTTCTCAAATTTACCAAGAAGACTATACAAAGTTCCCGGCCCAACTCTTACACGCCCCTTTGAAATATCATCTACAGCCTCCATAATATCAACACCACATCTTTCCTTGAGTAGTGACATTAATATATAATACATTGGCTCTGTTAAGTTTTGGAATTGCTCCCTTGCCATCCTTTAATATCTCCTTTTAAATATCAGTAAAAAATGGCATTTTGAGTTCTGGCATTAATTTGTTCATATACTAATGCTATGGATAATGTGCAATTCTCAATCTTACTGAGTATCTTATGTTTTATGAGAAACAATATAGATCTACTATACCCTTTTAATTTCCAATTTCCTAATGCTCCCTAAATTCCCATTAAAGGCAATTTTATTATTTTTAATCAGTTCATGTATCCTCCAGAAAATATAAGCATCTGAAAGATAGCTTTCGACATTACCGAAAACACTTCCTACTGTTCTGATACAACTTGTGAAAATATCTTCAGTATAATACATTATCATCTCATCAAAATAATCTTCCTGAACACTTATTACTTTTTTATCTTTAATTGTACGCAGATTGATATTTGCTTGCTTTAATATAAGCCATGAGTTTATGTGCTGGTTAAATGTTATCGCTTCTAACTTTTCTTTTTTGTCAATAAACCATTTTAACCACTTAGGGTGAATTTCTCCAACCCGAGAATGCTTAATTATTGTGTTATTGTTGCTATGTATTTCTTCAGAAATATTAATAGTATAAATATTATTAATTCTATCTTGCAATAATGATAAAGTGTAAAATAAGCCACACATTTCCATGCCACTTTCACCATACCATATATAAATATCTTCATTCTCTACCTTTTCAATATTATTATGAAAATTATTATAATTAAATTCTATTTGTTTCAAAAAATCATAATCTATTGAGAAATTCTTTTGCCATGTTATTCTTTTATAAATATCACTTATATCATTTATGTCATTTATAGGTCCATTAGATAAATTATCAATTAAGTATATAATTTTATCCTCTTCAAGTAAGCCTCCGAAACCTTGTTTCATAGCATTATTTAAATTTGCCTTTGCACCTTCAGAAAAGCATATATGAATTATTCTTTTCATTTTATCTCCCTCAACTTTCCTTGTTGCACAATATCCTAAAGATTTTGATTAAACGCTTCATATTGCTCTAACGCATTAAGCATACTTCCCCGTACAGTGATAGATAAGTTCTCTATGATTTTTTCGGGTTGTTCTTTCATACCATTTTCCATCCACTGGATAACAAGACCTATAAAAGCAACCGTGTAAAAATTGGCAAGAAAATTTTTGTAATTGTCATGTACCTGCCTTTCTCCACTCTTAGTATCCACAACCTGTTGGATTAATTGGTAAGTAACAGAATAAAGGAAGCGATCTAGATGCTCGCGCCCCAATGAGTGAAAGGCACACAAGCAGATTTCTTTATTATTCTGTATATAGAGAAACAAATTGAGGAAACTCTCTTGCCAAGTATTGAAGTTGGCGTGTTTTTGCAGCTCTACAACCGCTTCCTTCTTATAGATCCATTCCAGTAAATCATAAATATCCTTAAAGTGATAATAAAACGTGCGGCGGTTTAACGTGCAGGCGTCCACAAGTTCCTGGATCGTAATTTTATGCAGTGGTTTTATCTTCATCAGATTTTTTAAAGAGTCCGCCAGGAGATCTTTGGTCATTTCGGTCATAATAGAATGCGTCACTTGACCCCTCCTCTTCGGTTTATCAATAGATTCATTACACAATTTGACTGTTTTGTGGCAACACTACACAAATGCACCAGGTTGATAATATCGCTGGCATTTATTATAGGTTATGATAAGGCTAGAAAGAAAATCAACTCAGAACTATGAAAGGCATGGGTGTAACATGGGTAACTATCAAAAAATCAATCCACTGAAAAAGAACGGCATTGAAAGCAAAAAAGCCTATTTAATCGGTGGCGGTATTGCCTCGCTTGCGGCGGCTGCCTATCTAATCCGTGATGGACATATGGCAGGTCAAAATATTACTATTTTAGAAGAAACTCATGTTCTCGGTGGTGGTATGGATGGCGCTGGAGATGCTGAACAGGGATATATTATCCGCGGTGGTCGAGAACTTGAGGAGCATTATGAATGCTCCTGGGATCTGTTTAGCTTTATACCTTCATTAAATAATCCCAGCCGAACAGTTTTGGATGAATTCCGTGAACTGAATCTTGCAGAACCGATTGAATCTCACTGTCGTTTGATTCATAACTGTGGAGAAAAAGCGGATTTTTCAACCTTAGCCTTATCTGACCTGCATATTAAACAGATTACAAAGCTCTTTCTGGCCACTGAGGAGCAACTAGGCGCAACGACAGTTGAAGATTTTTTTGATGCCTCCTATTTTGAAACAAACATGTGGTATTTCTGGCGTTCCATGTTCGCTTTCGAAAACTGGCACAGCGTCGTGGAGATGAAACGCTATATGGAGCGCTTTATGCATCTCCTGCCGGGTATGAACCAGCTCAAAGGAATCTTGCATACCGAGTATAATCAGTACGATTCCATGATTCTGCCACTTATTACCTGGCTTAAGCATGAAAATGTCAACTTTGACCTCCACACACAGGTAACCGACTTGGATATCAGCCTTGTTAACAAGCAGAAGACCGTTACTGGTATTCATCTAGTTCGTAATGGTAAGTCTGAGCAAGTTGCAGTGTCTGCCGACGATCTTGTTTTCGTTACCAACGGTTCAATGACCGAAAATTCCACGTTGGGCAGTATGTATACACCAGCTGTTTTAAACAGAGATAAGGTCAACTGCGGTTGCTGGAATTTGTGGAAGAACATTGCCAGCAAAGACCCTTCATTTGGTCATCCAGAGGTATTCTGTAATGACATTGATAAAACGAAGTGGGAATCTTTTACCATGACCTTTAAGGGACCGTTCATGGACAAATTTCTCAAGGAATTAACTGACCAAGATCCTGGCCAAGGCGGTGTTGTTACCATCAAGGATTCTAACTGGTTGATGAGCTGGAGCTACTCTAAACAACCTCACTTTATTAACCAGCCTGATGATGTTTTTGTATTATGGGCATACGGCTTATTCCCAGACAATGTCGGTGATTACATTAAGAAGAAAATGTGCGATTGCACTGGCGAAGAACTTGTCTCAGAGCTATTGTATCATATGGGATTGAAGGACAAAATCCACGAGATTCTAAAAACTGTCAATGTAATTCCTTGCATGATGCCTTACATCACCAGTCAGTTTATGCCTCGTGTTAAGGGAGACCGTCCTGATGTTGTTCCTGAGGGCAGTACAAACCTTGCTTTTCTTGGACAGTTTGCAGAAGTTGCCGACGACTGTGTCTTCACGATCGAATATTCCATTCGTACAGCGATGATGGCTGTTTATACCTTGCTCGATCTTGAAAAACAAGTAATTCCGGTTTATGCTTCAAAATATGATATACGCGTGCTATTGATGGCCGCTAAAACCCTCTACAGCGGGCGACCGATTCCGGGAGAAACGATTATCCGAAAACTACTCAAGGATACCACACTCGAAAATCTATTCTAATCGATAAATGGAACCCCCTTGATCAAAACGAAGTATGATTAAACGTACAACGTGTTGAGCAAGGGGGTTTTGAAAAATCCTTCACCATCTTAGGCACATTCAAGAAAATAACCAGTCAGTATGCCAGTCTATTTTGTGTCATACTGCGTCGGTAAGTCCCCCTAATAGCCCCGCTATGAGGGGAACTTACCTCCTTGTCTGACGCAAAATATCCTTGGCATCTTTGACTTGTTATTTTCTTTCATATGCCTTAGGTGTGTCAATTATCCAAATAGTACAGTTAATCTACTTCAAACAAAATAGTTACAAATCGATAACGTTCCAGAAATTCCAAGGCCCCTTTAAGATCAATTTCGCTCTTTAAATGCATTTTTTGTTGCAGCTCGTCCGTCAAATAGGGCGAGTATTTTGTTTCCAGCCACTCATTTTTCCAAATGAATGAGACAAGATCCGCTTCCTCCCAAACCCGACTTTGAATCTTCTCGATAAGGTCTGAAAATACGACATCCTTAGGCAAAACAATACGCTCTATTTGACTCGACCTGCGTTTAATATCTAAACCGGATATAGCTCTAAACAGCCAAATCAGGGTATTACAAATCACAGTTCCCACAAAAGGCTCAAAGACCAGGGTATCACTCAACTCCCAGGTAATGCGCTGATTTACAGATACCTGATATAAGGAATAGTTTCGTCGCGCGTCTGCCAAACACTCCGTTGCTTTTGCGTCAAGATATTGGAATTGTTCTTCTGAACACAAAACTTCAAACATCGTTTCCGCGATTTTACGCTCAATCTTAACGGGATCACTCAGGTACTTTGGTTTTTTAGCATTCACCGAAGTTTGAACAAACATCTTATTTTTTTTAGTGTCCATATCCTTAATGGTCCAGAGCTTTCCCGCTAAGATAATGTTTTCCCCAATCTCAAACCTAACCCCTTTGTCAAGTTGCCCAATCTTGCGCATGCCACAGTACACATCATAATAAAGAGCTGCTATGAAGACCGAGTAAAAATCTTTTCCTCTTAATAACCGCTCTCCCTCAAGCCCCACAATATACTCATTGAGTCCGGGAACGATTTCTAACATCTCCGTATTCACCATATGATTAATCAAGCTGACTATGTCCTTCTTGGGAAGTTTAAAAAAGGCAGCATTTGTTTCGAGGGTATGAATGAGCTGACTCCAAGTTAGGCCATTATACTCCTGACAAAGAGACATAATTTGCTGAAAAGCAACATCATAGGGAACCGGATAACCCACGGCTGGTTCAATCCACCCTTCAAGCAAGAGCTTCATGACGGCAATAGACTGTACCAAACTGCCTTCACTGGTTGTATACATCTGCAGGATCTGAGCCTGCTCTTGCTTTCTTCCTGAACGCCCGATGCGTTGCTTGAGGGAAGAAACCGTAAAGGTGGTATCCAGTTGACAAACAAGATCAAGCGCTCCGATATCGATACCAAGTTCAAGCGAGCTGGTACAGACAATGCTTTGAGGAGTTCTTGAAGTCGCCAACTTTTTCTCCACGTACTCTCTTTCTACTTTGTCGATCGAGGAATGATGAGCAAAGTACCCTGCTTGGATTCCCTCCTTTTCTGCCAAACGGTTAAGTAGGACCGTCGTTTCCTCCACTGTGCCTCGACTATTACAAAAGATGAGGGATTGATAGTCTCTGGTGACCGCTCTTAGGTCTTCGAAAAGCTCTAACGGTATTTTGCCATCCTTCCCCGCTGGAAAATGCAATAAGGAATACTGAAGTTCCTTGCCCTCGTCAGAAGCTTCTACCACCCTAACATCTTCAGGTCGATTATGATTAACCCATTGTTTTATCAGGTCAAAATTACGTATAGTTGCAGATAAACCGATAATACGGGGTCGAACTCTCGTATACAAACACATCCTCGATATCAAGGAACGCAGTTGTGCTCCTCGCGCAGAATTAAGAAATGAGTGAATTTCATCAATCACGATGAATTCTATCCCCTGGAAAAGAGGGGTTAAATGCCCCGTCTTGTTAATAAACAAACTTTCCAGAGATTCAGGCGTAATCTGGAGAATTCCTGAAGGGTTCTTCAGCAGTTTATCTTTGTGGCTTTGACCGATATCCCCATGCCAACGGTAGATGTTAATCTCACAGTTTTGACATAAACGTTCAATTCGTTCAAATTGGTTATTGATTAACGCTTTGAGAGGGGAAATATAAAGTACTTTCAACTCCGCCTGAGCACGATCTTCTATCTTGGTAATAATCGGTAGAAAAGCAGCTTCAGTTTTTCCTGAAGCTGTGTTCGCTGAAACTATGATATCTGAATCCGTCTGCAGGATCAGAGGAATCGTTTGATCCTGGACCGAAGTAAAACACTCCCATTTCATAGCCCAGATCCGCTGTCGCATTTTCTCAGATAAAAGCGTAAACGTATCCATAAGTACTCCCCCATTGCCCTTACATCCTAAATCTTGGCTGAATTAAACCGACCCGCTGCCGTATTTTTGGGGGGGAGGGATTTCGAACTCCCCTCATTACCAAAAATCTTCGAGCGGTCAAACCCTGAATTCTGCTGCAGAATATTTAATCCACCAATAAAGGTTCGGATAATATCACTCGTCGTCAAATTTTCTAAAGCCCCAGGTCTGGAATATTCCTGAATGATAAACGAACGGATTTCTTCCCCACTGACTTTGACTTCATAAGCATAATGGAACGCATGGATTTCCACCAAGTTCTTAAGCAAAAGGTACAATTCTTCCTGTTTGAGTGGGGTAAGTTTAAGCACGGGTTGAGATAGATCCCTAAACTCGTTACTTGCAAATTTATTTAAGACCAGCCTTCGTTTGATGGCTTCATAACTATAAAGCCCTCTCCGCTCGTCTTCGAGAAACTCAGGCGTACCACTAAAAATAATGTACAAACCTGAGACATTGCCCTGTAGAGTGTCGTTAAAAATCTTGAGAATGGTTTCGTAGTTCTTGTCCCGAGATTGTGGATGGGTAATCTTGTAAAGGTTAATGGCCTCATCGAAATTAACGACTAAACCAGAATACCCGATTTGGCGGACAAATTGGGCGATGAGTTTAATGTAATCATAGTAGTTAGTGTCATCAATAATATCTCTGACTCCCAGATCCCCCCTAGCCTCTGTTTTGGTCGAATATTCTCCCCGTAACCAACGTAGTGCGCTGCGCTGAAGTAAATTGTTGTCTTCTACGAAACCCTTGAAATATTGCATCAGAACTCGTACAAAATCGAACCCACCCACGAGCCGATCCATCTGGTTAGCAGTCTCAGCAATCTCCTGTTCCACATCGATAATAAATTGTGGATTATCATAAGCAACCGACCCATACCCTTTTTGATGCATAGTTTTGGTCTGTACCTCACTAATCCATTGATCCAAAATAGTCGGCAAGGCATTTCCATCGGGGGAAGTAGCGATCGCCAGGTTTTTCATCATTTCCGAATAGGTAGCCACCGACTTGCCCTCAGAGCCATAAAGTCGGCGATTGGCATCAAAATCAACTTTACCGACTACGAATTTTTCGCTGAAGGCGACTTGTTGGATTAACGCTTGCAGAAACGTTTTACCCGAACCAAAAGGCCCAATAATAAATTTCACGACCGAGGCTCCGTCCTTCACCGTCTCTAAATCTTTCAGAATTTGAGTAGCCTCTTCTTTGCGACCGACCATAATATGTTCCAGACCCCGATTGGGGACAACCCCCCCGTAAAGCGAGTTTAAAATTGCTGTAGAATCTTTTTTACGAAGTTTTCCTGCCACGTACCTATTCCTCCTTGGCAAGCCTTTGCAGCACTTGCTTGAACTCTTCATTAAACCTTAATACGTCTCCTTCTTGTTCAATAAGGTTGTCCCCTAAATAATCTAACGACTTCTCGTTAAGGGTGTTAATAAAAACCCCCATCATGACTCCACGAGCTCTAAGGTAGTTAATCCCCTCTTGCTTGAGCCTGATTAGATCTTTAAACCCAAGGAGAAACCCGCATTCCAGCTCAGTTAAATCAGCCAGGAATAACCCCAAATCTTCAAACTCTCCGTTATTCTTTTTTTCCAGATCTAATTTATCGTGATGCTCATCATCTTCTTCTTCCTCTTCTTCCTCTTCTTCCTCCTCCTCATATCGAATAGCAAAAATCTCTAATAACTCTTTATTTTCCTTAGCCAACGTATCAATTCGCTCTAAATCAAACTCAATCAGGGGAACCGTCGCCAAACCTTGTTCTGGAGTTTCAGGAGGCTCTGGAATCGAGCTGCCCAAGGTCACCGCCCCTTTGTCTCGGGCTTTCACAAAGCGCTGTCCGGAGAAGAGCGAAGGCTGGGCTTTATCTTGAAACATCTTCAGGAGAGTATTTTTAAACCCCTCTGGAAAAAGTGCTTCATCGACGCTTAATTGGCGCTTTTCCCCGACTTTAACTCTGGCAACGTTTTCAGCCAGACGAAATAAGGCGGTAAGGTCTTCTCTCATTTTCAGGGTTGGTTTTCGTTCAACTTCTTGTTTATTCGGAACCTGGCGGCCTATTACAGCATTTGGAAATAATTGACGTTCAAAACCAGGTTTATTATTAATCGGAATCCATACCTCTCTAAGATTTCTGCCTTGTGCTTGATACTCTCTTTCTAATAACGCAACCGAAGCTTTGAATACTTTATAAATAAGACTTCTATTCCCAGGAAAGAAACGTGTATCGTGATATTTTATAAATCGCTTCCAAAAGGTAATAGAAACCGTCTCAAGTTTCTTCTCGAATTGTTTGAGGGTCTCGTAATCAGAGAATTCATGGTTTCGTATCTTAGCAGCCCACTTCTTTTCAAGTTCATATTCCCCTAACTCATAGCAAAAGTCACAGATCCAGCGGGGTAGAAAATGACCCAAACTATAATTCGTATTCTGATAGTTCAAGCATATCCGATCCAACATACTTAAATTAAAGGCTGCATTCTCGTTAAATGTGTAATTTAAAAGTTCGTTGGCAAAGATTAAAACATAGCCTGAATCTACTTTTAGGTAATTGCCTCGCAAAACTTCTTTTCTCCAGTAAAAATACCATTCTTTTTGAGTCTTATCCAAGGTATCAAATAATGACTGGTAGGTATTAAGTAAAACTGGTTTTGCAGGTTTGGCTTGATTGCTCTGTCGGCTTGAATAGGCCAAAGAATCCTTGCAAAATTTCAAATTACTCCTGAGCTCCTCCTCTCGAAGGGGCATTTTCTTAATTTTTTCCAAAAATTCTTGGATAGCCAGCGGAGTCTTGACATGTTGATATTCCGGCAAAATCAGGGTTTCCATCGGGTAGGATAAATCTACAGAGGGATGCAAAGGCTTGTTGTTGATGAGTTCACTTGCCCGTTTAATATTAAACTTCTCCATCAAGTTCAACAGTTTATCGATCATTCCAGTCCTTCGCCCCTCTAATTCATAGAATCCTGCCATTCTAATAATTATAACATTAATTCATTCTAAGGGTATGGTTAAAGCGCCATAGGTCGCAGCTGACAGTCAATCGAGCTTGAACTATTCTCCTTGATAAACGAAAAAAGCTCTCAACGAAAACTTATCTATACCAAAGAAACAGTATGACTTCATCGTACACAACGAAGCCATACTGTTTCTTTTTCTACTGTGTTGAATACTTATCTGTACCAAGAAAACAACGTATTCACCGTATACAGCGTACCCAGAATATGAGGGGT
>JARLHU010000116.1 GCA_031292095.1 Desulfosporosinus sp. | reverse complement strand
TAGCCGTGCCCACCAGTGTTGGTTTTGGCGCCAGTTTCTGAGGGTTAGCCGCTTTGCTTGCGATGTTGAACAGTTGTTCCAGCGGAGTGAGTGTGGTCAATATCGATAATGGTTTCGGTGCAGGTTATCAGGCTAGTTTAATCAATAAATTAGGGGAGGCTGGAGCATGAGAATCGCCTACTTTCATTGTTTTGCCGGGATAAGTGGAGATATGACGTTGGGGGCTTTAGTTGATGCTGGTTTAGATTGGGAGCAACTAAAGTCAGATTTAGCCAAACTTCCTTTAACAGGTTATCAATTACAAATGGAGAAAGTGATTAAACAAGGCATCAGCGGGACCAAGGTACACGTTTTAACTGAAGAAGACCATGTACACCGGCATCTGCGGAATGTTCAAGAAATAATTAGTAATAGTACGCTGCCGGAAGTTGTTAAAGAAAAAAGTATCCAGGTTTTTACTCGGTTGGCTGAAGCTGAAGCAAAAGTACATCAGACAACTATTGAGCGGATTCATTTTCATGAAGTTGGAGCCATGGATGCCATCATTGATATTGTTGGATCTGTTATCGGTTTGTGGCGGCTGGGGATTGAGGAAGTATATGCATCACCTGTGCATACCGGAACAGGTTTTACTGAATGTGCCCACGGGATAATGCCAGTTCCTGCACCTGCGACTATGGAACTATTGCAAGGAGTTTCCATTTACTCTCGAGATATAGAAAAAGAATTAGTTACTCCAACTGGAGCGGCAATTATTACCGCATATTGTACAAATTTCGGCAGTATGCCACCGATGCGTGTTGATAACATCGGTTATGGGGCAGGTGAACATGATTTAGTCATTCCAAACTTGCTGCGTTTAACCATTGGTGAGAAAGTGGATCAGGTTTGTTCCGACGGGCATATTCGTTATGGCGGCAAGGGTGATGTCCACCAAGGACAAGCTCTGATGATGGAAGCCAATATTGATGACATGAACCCGGAGTTTTATGATTACCTGATTAACAAATTCCTTAAAGCCGGAGCGATGGATGTTTTCTTGCGAAAAATCCAGATGAAAAAAAACCGCCCAGCCATAGTATTAAGTTTATTGATCCATACCCATCAATTAGAAACATTCTACCAGCAGATATTTGCTGAGACAACGTCCATCGGGGTTAGGGTTTACCCTGTGACCAAGTATATGTTGCCTTATGAAATAAGGACAGTGCAGACCAAGCTAGGTCAAGCTAAGGTGAAAGTTGCCCGTTATCAGGATAGCCTGCGTAATGTGGCTCCAGAATATGAGGATTGCCGTAAATTAGCAGAAGAGCAACAGATACCGCTTAAAGAAGTTTACGATATAATCAAATACGAAGCTCACCTACAATTAGAGCAAAAGGATCATAGCTAGCTAGCAAGGTACGTTTTTGGTAAAGCACTTCTAGTGGGACACGAACTCGTTAAAGTATCGTATGCCATTGCTATTGCTATTGCTATTGGCGGTGTAAAGGCCATAGTTCGATTAGACCAAAATAATTGTGGTATGGTAAATATTCATCCTAAGAAAGAAAAATTATTAAAGGGTTGGTTGAAACTACACTGGAACAAGAAATTGCAGAGGAGCATTATATGAATTTTACTCCAATGTTTGAAATTAGAAATGAGATAGATTTGATTTTAAGTGCTTCTGGTTCTGGAGCGTCGAAGCCGGGTCACCGGGCTGCGGGCCTTTGACATCATAGCCATTCTGAAGAAGTATCGTGATGTAAGGCAGATCGGTCATCCAAAGCTTCGCAACCAGGGGTCAGTCATTGACGATGACGAAGATTCCGCCAGAATAGTTTTGACTAAGATGTTGAGAACAGAATTCAGATGCGTTGTGTGCAGTACATTATAAACAGGTGTCAATCAAAGCTTTGTACCACCTGACTCGGCGAATGCCGAGAGCCCATTATTACTTTAGGGAGGCGGACGTTATCTTAATGTATTATGTCACCAGAGCGCAACTGGAAGCATTTAAAACCTTGGAGGAAGTCATTCCTTACCTTTTGGGAGAAGAGGCCGTATTGTTTACGACAAATACGGAAAGCTTTGATTCGATGTATACCCCAAAAAGTTTTGTGACCTACAAGGCGAAAACAGGTGACAGACTGGCGGAGGGCAGCGGTGGTAAGCAATGTGTGGTGACAGGCAAACCGGTTGATAATCTCGTTCCGAAAGAGGTTTATGGGTTTGCATTTCGAACGATTGCTCTCCCGGCTTTTGAAGATGGCAAAGCTATTGGCTGTATTGCGGTAGCGAGAAGCAGAGAGAAGCCGGGATTGATCATCGAAATTGCGGACAATCTCTCCGCCAGTTCGGAGGAAATTGCTGCATCCTTGCAAGAAATGACAGTGTACGCGGACAAAAATGTGGAATCCATGTCAGATTTAGAAAGTGCTATTAAAGCATTAATAGATGGTCTAAAAATTATCGAAGAAATGAACGAGCTTATTAAAAACATTGCTTCACAGACCAATTTGTTAGCGCTTAATGCAGCGATAGAGGCGGCCAGGGCTGGTGAACATGGGCGCGGGTTCGTAGTGGTGGCTGAAGAAGTGAAAAAATTATCTCAGAAAAGTGTTGATGCAGTGAAGAAGATTAGGCAGACAATACTAAGTAGCCAGAAGAGCATCAATAATGTAGAGGATCAGATCAGCCAAAATGTTGCGGCTACTCAGAACCAGGCGCAGATAACACATGACATAGAATCGGCTATGGCTGAAGTAGTAATCAGTGCTACGGGTTTATACGATGTTAGCAAAACAATCTAAAAGTCTGCGCAGTGATAAATGAATCCGTCTGAAAAAAGCTGCGGTGATACCGAATGGCGAGCCTATGGATCCAGAAGGAATTGGACCGAAATTGGCAAATAGTTAAGCAGACGATAAAGAGGAATGGTATTCGAGTAAGCGTCAAAGTGCCCACCTAGTTTCATAAGTTTGTTTGTGCAATAATCTTCCTCAGAACACCAAGTGGGGAGGATTATCTTTATGACGAAGGCCAAACGACAAAAAGAATGGGAGGCACGGGTCGCAGCATATTGGACTCGGCAATAATAAGAAGATAATGCCAGAATGCTACCTGGGCATTAAACAAATCAGAATTCCAAGGATATAAACAGTAGAAACTTAAATCGATGATTAAAGTTGTTAACTTGGGAGGTTAAAAGGATGGAACTTTTTAGGCGCCGCGTCGTCGGTTACGGGCTACTGAAATCCCTCGAAGCATGGTACGAGAAAACCATGTCAGAGTTGAGGACTTGATTTACCCAATGTTCGTTTAAAAGGGTATCTAGTCTAGCCTTAGGATGCTAGTTAAGAACTAAAATTTTGGGCCACCAGATCCGATTTAGCAAATGGATTTAGTTCCTTCATTTGAAAAGGTAAGAGTTACCATTAACTATACGGGCAACCAAACATCAATTTAAAATACTGTTACTCTCGGGTGGTTCACAATTGCAAAAATGTGGTGAGAATGGGTGATTTGGTGCCATGGGGGAAGCACAAAATAAACCTTATATTTCTCTAGCATTATTATTTGTTTAAAATAAACAATCGATTTTTTTCAATGACATATAGAAAGGACTTATAAATATGAAACGTGGAATTTTACTTTTGATACTAGCAACGCTGCTTCGGGGCGGCAATTACATTTGCGGTCGGTTTTTGGCATCTGCTTTACCGGCAACCTTACTGAATACAGTTCGATGGGCAATTTCAACTATTATACTCTTCGGTTTACTATCCATAAATAAAAAAACATCCCCATTATTTTTACAAAATGGAAGGAATTCTTGGTACTGGGCTTTTTCGGTGTGTTTGCATTTTCAACGTTGAATTACTTAGGGTAAAGATTGATTAGTGCATCTCAAGCTGGAATGATTTCAGCTGGCATTCCAGTTGCAATCCTGCTGTTTACTCCCTTTGTACTTAAGGAACACATCAAAGGAAAGGCTTGGATCGGTACTGTGATATCGATATTGGGCGTTATCCTTGTGTTTCAAGGGAAACACGCAGTTTCTTCCCAAGGTTCCGTGATTGGAGATATTGTAATTCTCCTGTCATGTTTAGCTTGGGGACTCTATACCGTCCTTGGTAAACGATATGGGAAATAGATGGATCCGCTCACGATGACAGCAGGGGCATCTTTCTACGGTACTATCCTGAGTGCCTTAAGCTGTATTGGAACGGTACAACCAAACATGATCCACATGTCAACAAACGCATGGTTCGCAGTCATCTATGTCAGCACATTTGCGTCAGTGGGTGCCTATTTCTTATGGAACGCCGGAGTGAAAATTGTTGGGGCTGGTCGAGCAGCACCATACATCAACTTGCTTCCAGTTTGGACGGTTGTGTTCGGTATTCTCTTGTTGCATGAACAAATTTCCGGAACATCACTCGTGGGAGGAATTATTACCATCATCGGTGCGGTTCTAGCTACGCTATAGTGGGTTAACTCCATTACGAACTACTTAACAGGCGAAAAGAGGAGAATGATCTATGAATCTCGTTGCATCTGAGAAAATCCGGAGATTAACAACGGGTATTTTTATAGAGTTAGCGAATCTAAAACAAGAAGCAATAAAAAAAGTATAGACGTGATTGATTTGAGTGTAGGAAGCCCGGATTTACACCACCTTCTTTTGTTGTTGATACTCTTGTCAAGTACGCCAAAGACACAACCAAATACGGCTATACATTAAAAGGAACGACCGAATTCTATGACGTAGTTTGTTATTTTTACAAGCATCGTTATGCGGCAGCACTTTAGCCTCTAACAGAATCAAACAATTGATTTTACTGGTATTTTATGCAATTACAAAAGTGTATCAAATTCGGAGTTTTTTTAAAGCTTTTGTCAGATCTCTCTTTCTGCTAAAATCAGAGGGAAAGAGAGAGTGAAATGAGAAAGAACTACTTTGCAAAATTAGTAAGGTATATGAAAAATGTTTACCACATTGAAAGTGGTTTGAATAAGCTGTTTGACGGAAGAGTTAACCCAACTTACTACCAACGTCCACCAAAATGGTACACTCTCCTCATGAAACTGATCAACCCATCCGTCAATGTCGATTCCGCGACTAACAACACTTAGGTCGCCCGTTAGAAGTCAGGCAGTCTTGCGAATCAGAGTTTAACGTTTTTGTTGCCAATTCCGAAGACCAAATCGCCCGGAAAATCTTTGCCGGTATATCCGACCGTTCATCCGCTACCAATAAAGCAGTCTTCCGGACAACCCGGCGGCTTTGAATTGCGTGTTGGTGGATTTGGTGGCTAGGGTAAGGCGGGAATACATCGCTCTGAGGGAATCGGAGTTTGTCGGTTAGCTCACCTGTAGTGACGCCACCAATATACCCGTCTAAGGGCATACCCGGCGGCTTGTTGAAAGGGCTGTTGCTGGATTGGGTTGTCTTTGGTGAGGTGGGGAATACGAAAATAGGCTCAGCAGAGAAAAATCTGTTGAGCCTATCTTAATTATTGAACTGCCTCTTTAAGTGTCTTGCCAGCTTTAAAACCAGGGACTTTCGAGGCTGGAATCGTGATGCTCTCTTTGGTTTGCGGATTTCTTCCTATACGTTCTGCCCGCTCTCTTACTTCGAATGTACCAAAACCTACAAGTTGAACTTTTTCGTTTGCTACAACGTTTCCTCAATTACCTTAAAAACTTGTGTAACCACTTGCTCGGCATCTTTTTTGACATATCCGCCTTCTCTGAAACAGCTTGGTAAGTGTATGCCAAAAGCATTATTTAGAATAGAATGTTTTCAAGGACGTATGGTTAAAGTAATACAAGGTTCTAAAATCGAGGAGGTATGGTAAATGGATAGCGTAGAGAAAATAAAGGATGCACAAGAGAAAGCCGAGAAGAATAAAAAGCATCAAGGTAAAGGAAGCCCAGACCAAAAGCTACCAAATAAACAACATAGTACTAATAAATAAGTCGTCTGTTCACTTTATTTTACCATTTACAGCGTCATGATACCATGATCGTAAAAGACGCAAAGAAAGCATTAAAACCCTCTTGCGGTGATTAGCCGTGGGAGGGCTATTCTTTTGATTGGGACTATTTTGTAGGTTATTTAACCAGTTTGTCCCGACCGTTCTGACGCAACATATTAATCAATCCAAACACCCGGCGGCTTTCTGAATGGTGTGTTGGGTGATCGGGGTGTCTAGTTAAATTTCTCCCCTTGCCCCGTAGGGAAGGCGGATAAATAAGCACAGCAGAAATTAATCTGCTGTGCTTATTTTATTGACCGGGGAAATAGTCGTAAACAATGAGTATCCATTCAATTAAAAGCAAGATACCAAATGCAACAGTAATAACAATAGTAAAACGCCTTGAATCCTTTTTCAATATACTCTTCTCTTTTGTATTACGAATCCTCAAGGAGCCAACAAATGACTCCATCACCTGAAGTCGGGTTTTAGGGTTGGTTGAGAAAGCTAGTGGGTTAGTATTGACCCTTTGGATTGTTGTATCCTCAGGGAATTCTTTATCAATATCCGCTTCCAAGTAAAACCCCGAAAACAGATAACCTAAAATAATACAACCTATCAAGGCCCCAGTAAGTCCATTAAATATATCTTTAAACTCCAGTGCCCCTTCATAGCCAAAAACATGTGTTAAGGCCCTCATTATTACAAGAAATAAACTATGCACTATTTACCCTCTTTTCTTATAAGATACCGTTTATAGGTTTTATGAATCTCGTCATAAATCTCTTCTTTTTCCTCCGCTGAAAGCTTTTTATTCCGTGCGATCTCAAGTAGTGTGCCTTTGAGTGTGTCACTGTTGCGGATTTCATCCTTAGCCAAAATAGGGAGTTTACCCCATAAATTATAAAGCGAAGCTTCATCAACCCCAAAATATGAAGCCCACTCATTGAGAAAGTGGTCAGATGGAACTCTTTGGCCCTTTTCTATATATCCAAGTAAAGTATTACTACAGCCTAAATCTGCGGCAACTTTGGTGATGGTGGTTGTACCTCGTACCCTCGCCATATATCTGCCAGCCTTGTGCTGTTTTATAATCAACTCCCTTTCTGCTTCATCTGCCATTTCTTCTCTTTCTTTTTTAGTGACCATAATACACCAACTTTCTTACCAGCAATCCCCTGTAGATATAAAACAGAAGCTCAGTTAGTATTAACACATGAACAACATTGTTTAATTGTTAAATCGTTGCATTGTTAGCCTGTCCGTAACAATAATTTCTATTCATAGATTTCAAACTGCTATTAACGCCAAAAAGGGTGAGATAAAGAATTATTCTAAGCAGCTCGCCAAGGAACTCATAAGCGAAAAGTTATTTTTGGAAATGACACAGGAATCAAGTGCCGAGCTTGAGAATCTGGAACGTCAGTTGGTTGAAGCTGAGAGCGTACAGGAACTTAGGGATAATGAGAAGGAAAAGGTGGCAAGCGCTATGGATATTTTGAAGGAAATTATTGATAAGAAGGAACTGACCCATGCAGATGTGACAACACTTATTGACAAGATTGTGGTAAGTGAACGTAAGGGAGAGGGGTTAGATTTAGAGGTTGTATGGAATACACCGTTTATGGTAATAAGTGAGTAATGCGTTGGTTGAGAAGATAGAAGTTTTCTCGCCAACGCATTTTGTTTATGGGGTAGGGCGTCAAATATAAGTAAGAAATCGAGGCAAATCCAACAGCACGGGGTTCGATGCTGCTTTCATAATTATGCGATCATTCCGTTTTGCTCTTTAGCCGCAACAGGTATCGGAAAAAGTATAAAGAATGTTGTCCCTCTAGGGCTAGAATCGATATGAATCTTGGCATCATGAGAATCTGCAATTTTGAAACATGTTGCTAACCCTAATCCAGTCCCAGTGTCTTTAGTAGTAAAGAAAGGCGTCCCCAACTTGTTAAGATTTTCTAGTGGAATACCACATCCTTCATCCTCAATTGAAAGGACTACTTTATCACCCTCAACATAATTTTTGATGGTTACGGTACCGCTTTCCTTCATTGCTTCAAGTCCATTGCGGGATAAATTCAGAACCAGTTGGATGATTTCTTTTCCACTGAGTTTAAGGTCGGGAATCTCCCCAGGAAGAAGGAGAAGTTGCTTATTTTGGGTAAAAGCGTCTGCCTCTAATAGCGGATATATAACATTTAGAATGTCGTTCAGGTTTTGGGATTTCAGTACAGTTTGTTTAGTTTGAGCCAGCGAGAGAAATTCTGTAATAATCGAATTTGCACGATCTAGTTCCGAAATCATCAGCTCGAAGGTCGGCTTTCGAGCTGCACAATCAGGTTTTTCGCACAACAGTTGGAGATAACCACGCACCGTCGTCATTGGATTTCTTATTTCATGTCCGATTCCAGCAGCCATTTGCCCCACAAGGTTGAGACGATCTATTTTAGCCATCTCTGCTTCAATACGCTTTTGCTCGGTAACGTCAATAAGTCCTGTAATGTGGCAAGGTTGTCCATCTAAATAGAATAATTGACTCCAACTAAGACCATGGCGGATTTCGCCTGATTTGATGCGGTAGTCAAATTCTGAGTTCGCGACCTTGCCCAGTTCTAAAAGTAGCTTCCCTGACTCCTGCCGCTTGTCCATTTCTACAAAAAAGTTCAACTCTTTAGTGGTGTGACCAATAAGTTCCTCGCGGCTATAACCGGTACTAGAACACAATGCCTCATTGACATCAATGAATTTCCCATCTTCAACAGTGGCCAATGTCATCATAATCGGCCCCCCATGAAAAGCTTTGGAGAACTTCTCTTCGGATTGACGGAGGGTTTCTTCGGCTATCTTGCGACTTGTAATATCCGTATAATAAACAGATATACCAAACTCGGAAGGGTACGCTGTTACTTGATACCATGTGCACTTTTGTAAAGTACTAAGATATTCAAACGTAATGGGTACTCGATCGCCCTTCACCTTGTGATAATTTAGTTCGAGTAAGCTTCCTTGTAATTGGGGAATTACTCCCCATAAAACTTCACCTAAAAGGTCTTCTCGTGTTTTTAACAATAATTCCTCTGCCCTTTTATTTAAAAATGTAAAACGCCATTGATTATCTAATACATAGAAACCGTCTGGCATATTTTTGATGATATCAGCTATTAGTTGATTACTCTGAGAGAGATCTTCCTCTAATTTTAATTGTTTGGTGAGTTGTTCTATCCGTTCCGTCTGCATTCGTTTTAATTCAGCGATGTTGCAAAAGTAATTATAAGACCAGAAGTAGTAGTTAAATATTATCGTCGTTGCCAAAGGAGTGATGATTAAATAAGGAGCAGTAACAATTCTGATATTCGACGGGGAGGTAAATGAAATTATAAATATCAAAATTAATGCCATGCCTAAGCCTACGCTAAACCAAGATAATACTTTGATAAACCAAGATATTACTTGCTTACTATTCTGATTTTTCCTCGAATATCTACCCAAGATACTTCCAAAACAAGCAAAAACGATAATGCTGATGGTACCACCCATCAAACCATTTCCGCCTACTGTGTACCGATACAACACGCTTATGATAGCGGCTATCACTGCAGTTACTGGACCACCGATAAAACCAGCCATAGTCATAGTGATAAGTCTAAAATCACAATAACTACCTCCAGAAATCGGGATTCTGCCATATATCACAAAAATAGTGATAAGACCGAACATAACGCCTAATATGTAATGAGAGTATTTTTTATTGAGAGACAAGTCGATCCATATGACAATGCTGCAGAGAAATAAGACGACTATAACATTAATCAAAAAGTTATAGTACAAAATAATCTACCTCCTTTTGGTATAACATACATCAAGTGTTTCAATTGTACCTCAAATGCGAGTAGAAATTTGTCGTATTATAATAATGATGTAATAGTAATTTCATTTTGACAGTTAATTAAAACGAAAAATGTGGTCTAATTTTCTCATTAAAAGGCGATCCCCCTGGACGTACGTTCAGGGTCTAAGGGGTCTCATCAATTACGTTATTAATCGGTCATTACCTCTCCTACCGTTTAAGCTGTCGGATTGATGGGAAGGGTTGAAATCTAACCATGACTGGCATACACATAATTGTAATTGTCATTCTAAACCGACATTATGCCTACTCAACGTGTTTGCTAACTCGACAAGTGAGGATCCCTCAAGCACATAAAAAGACTTGGTGAAACTTACAATGAAGTAACGCCCACGCACGTGGAGACTATAAGTTGTCTCAACAGAAAACACAGCTGAAAGTGGCTTGTGGAGCGGGTTTCAGAAATTGGCATTGCGAGATAATGGGAATATTTATAGGAAATTACGGCTAAGTGTTTTCTAGGTGCGTCCATGGAAACATGTCGCTTCTTTTTTAGTGAATATATGGTAAATGTGATAACTGCTAATTGTGATTGAACGCCGTGTGAAGGTAAACTTTCATGCACGGTGAGGGGAGGCGGCGATAATATCAAAGCCTCACCTATCGTTATTGGAAATAGGTTCTCAAAAACGTTTATTTAATGTCACAAAGTCATAGGGGCCTTGATATTGAGAAATTCGATTAATAATAGTCTCTCGGCATTACGGGAGCTAAAACAGGAAAATTCCCAAAAAATAACTGGGAATTTAGCACATCAAAGAGAAATGCGGCAGCGATGCTTTTTAAAGATGAGTATAGCAAATAAGCGTCACAGTCTTCCTTTTAAAACACAAAAGATCGTTAAGCTGTCCTGGGAAAAATAAATGCTTTAAGATCAGCGAAGTTCTCTATCGAATGAGAATACCAAGCATCCATGTGTTGACACATCATAATACCGTAAAGGCGGACGTACCATATTTTAGTAGAACGATGCCGTCCGGCCTCCAATTTGTAATCGATCTTTTCACGCTTGTTCGAGCGCTCAATGGATGAGCGACGTTTGTAAATCAATCTCCATTGGTCCGAGTCACGGAGTGTCTTAGGGAACAGTCGTAAATTGTCCTTCGAGTGGGTGTGGTAGGTACGACCGAATTTTGCTTTAGAACAAGGGGCGGGGCATGAATTTTCAATACCGTGGGATCGAGCACAACGCCATTTTTGACGATTTTGGAGGTTATCGCGGCCATTAGATTTCATTTCTAAGCCAGCTGAGCAAATGGGAACCCCCTTTGGTGAAATCAGGATATCTCCACCGGTCTTATTATTATTCTTACTTCGATTGTTCAAATCGATAAATGGCTCCGTGTTTTGATGATCGAGTAGGAGATAAATAGCTTCAGCATCGTGAGCAGCATCCAAAAGCATTTTCTCCACCGTGCCCAGGGTAAACCGTTGCTTGAATTCAACCGAACTGACCACCAAACTGACAGCATCGTGCCTAGAAGCAGGTTGCAGTCTTGGATACAGTGGCAAATCGTAGTAACTATTTGCAGCGGAAATCATGTAGAGATGGTAGTCGTTAAAGTATTTCTCACTTGAGCTGTCCCACCCTGAGTTGCAATCGGGTTGGGAATAGATACGAGGATGGTTGCAATCAGCAAGGCCTTGGGCACGACATTGACACGTGGATTTACTGCGGATACGAGCAGAAGTGGCGATGGGTGTTCCATCCCCGGCCACAGTAAGCGCGTCCATGTCTCCAAGTAAACCGAGATTGGCTAAAATTTCAAGGATTTGAGTCTGAAAAAAGTGGAACAATCGATC
>JARLHU010000115.1 GCA_031292095.1 Desulfosporosinus sp. | reverse complement strand
GCATGGGTGGCATTCTGGGTAAAGACAACTCGGGTCGGATTATTCGTACCAAATAGGACACACAAGTCTTCCCTCGTCTGATAAATGAGTCGAGCCATCTGCATCGCTGCGCCATGCCCTCCCCGACCGGCATTCCCACCCTTGTGCACAAGGGCCTCCTCGATAGCTGCCACAACTTGCTGTGGTTTTGGCCAAGTCGTTGCAGCATTATCCAAATAAATCATGAAGCTACCCCTTTCATCCGTTCAACGGGATCAGCCCATCGCTTTTTTAACTTCGTCATACACCATGATTGTGTTAATACCGCCTGAGAAAAGAACAATGCCCTTTACTGCTACCAAAGGCAAAGCAACCCCGTTTTTGAACATCACGTGGGCTGCGTCATGACCACTCAAGTCATCGTCTAATACATCCAAGAATTGCACCTGCACCTCTGTACCCAAATCACTTTGCACTAAAAATCTTTCTAATTCTTCATACAATTCCCCCATGGTTTTGTTAGAAGCTGAACCACCACAAGTTCCGCCGCAACTACACTTACTTGGCGGTGACTCGTCCCGGATTCCAAAAACCGCTATCTCGATCATAACCGCTCCCCCTCCTTTAGTCCTTATAACTGTTCGTCAAGCACTTGTCATAGAAGTAATTTAATTAATCATAATATTCTTATATATTAATTGCAATACTATTCTATAAAAAGGAGCCCCACCCTGTTTACAATGCAGACATTACTGCACTATGTGTAGCATCATTATGCCTAAGAAGATAAAAATTCGGATAAGCATACGCATATTATAACAACTTTCAATGAACTTTTAGTACAATTCATCCAATTTTTATAATATAATAATATCAGTATATTTAGAATATTTATATACGAAATATTAAGTTTAGGAATAGGAGTTCTATGAGTATGCTTTATAGGGAATTGATAGAATACCGTGTTTTAATTAGCTTCGATTCTTTAACCCAGGCTATGGCTGCGGAGAAAGTCTTTAAAAAATTCGACTGTCCCTATGCTCTAATCCCAACTCCGAAATCAATGCGTTCTGGATGTAATAATGCCATATGCTTTCCACTACAACGTAAAGATATTATTGAGGATTTATTAGATGCCGGTGTAGTGATCATGGGTGCGTATGAAGCTACTGAAAATGGTTTTACTTCCTTGAGTTGGTAGATATGTTGCCAACTTTTCTTGAACATAAGTTTTACCGTTGTTTCCTCTGCAAAAAAATTATATAAAACCGCATGTGTTACCGACTTGTTCTGAAAATCCACCGTCTACATATCTACTGCTTTCTTGACCTCAGCTTCAATCTCTAGGTCTTTAATCGCCTCGCTGGGCGCCTTTCTCCTTATATATTTAAAAGGCTGTTGATACTGTCAACAGCCTTTAGGAAATTCATTTCTGACAATCACAGTGGATATTTCCAGCCAAAATCTCTTTCCAATCACCAACGACATCATGTGTCCAACAGTCGTCAGCACCGGCTGCCTCACGCATTACAAGGGCAAAAATGTAGGACATTTCTTGTACAGTAGCCCCGACTTCAAGGGCACCTTTAAAGTGCTTTAGTACACAAGGTTTAGAACGTCCCTTAATTGAAAGGGCAAAGCAAATAAATTGATAGGTCTTTTCGTCAATTATTCGCTTTTCGTTATACAAGGCATCCATCTCATCTAGCTTTTGTACAAACTCCGGAAAAAATTCTGCCAGCATTCTCATTGCATTAACAGCTCCTTTCATATCAATTAATAAGATAATGGCGAAAAACAAGTGCAACCCAAGGTGCTAATGCGAAAGAAAATAGCACTTTTCCGGACATTTTAACCTTTCCGTTAATCCACAGATTGTTGGTACAAATGGAGTTGATAAAAGGATTGATGTTTTTGCAACTGCCCTAACATTTGGTGCTAAGGTAGAGGATTTATTTCATCTAGATCTTGCATATTCCCCACCATTTTCTACAACCAAGGACCCCGTTATGTATACAGGAATGATCCTTGATAATGCTATTAATAAGGGAAGAGAGCTTATAACTCCAAAAGAATTGAAAAGGGAGAAAAAATTAAGGTTATAGATACAAGAGTGTCAAGCCAATATGAAGAAAGCCATGTAGAGACAGCAGAAAATATCCCTCAAGATAAAATTCGAAAAGAATTAGAAAGTTTGGATAAGGAACAAGTTACAGTTACTTACTGCAACAAAGGAGTAACTGGTAATGCAGTCCAAAATATATTGATAAATAATGAATTTAACTCACCTAATAGTTCTTCAATTTTATTAAAAGCAGCTATTTTGCATACCGCCTCTCCTTTGAGTTGCTAATTATATTATATTGCAGCATAGCTAGTTAAATATTACCAGTTAAATTATTAAAGGGCTTTGGATTGCAGAGTCACATCTTTGTCTGCGGCTAACCATCCGACGGTTTGTCCAAGACTTTTTCAACAAATACACGTACCAATTCTGGGTCAAACTGCAACCCTGCATTTTTTTGCAACTCCTCAATTGCATATGCCTCCGATTGTGCACTACGATAACTTCTTTCACTAGTTATGGCATCATAGGCGTCGGCTAAACTATGATTCTCGATTGAAGAGGAATTGCTTCCCCCTTTAAGCCTTTTGGATATCCACTTCCATCCCATTTTTCATGATGAAATAATACGTATTCCGCCATTTCTGACATCTCATTTACTGTGCTAAGTATTCTATAGCCTATCTCAGGATGACTCTTAATTTTTTCCCATTCATCCTCAGTGAGTCTGCCAGGTTTATTGAGAATGCTATCATCAATAGCAATTTTACCTATATCATGAAGTAAACCAACGGTTTTTAATTCTTCAATTTCCCCTTCAGGCAAGCTAAGAGCTTTACCGATACTTTCACATAAATGTGATACTCTATGGGAATGCTGTTCATCTCGTTTGTTTTTTTCGTGAAGTGTATAAATTATGGCTTTAACTGTTTTCCCTCTCATACTTGGACTTTCAAAGAGTTTTTTCTTATACATATGATCTTCAGCTTTTTTGAAAATCTCTTGAATTTTTTCTTCTGCCTTGTTTTTCGTTTCATAACCAAAAGAAATAGAAATATCGATGGGGCCTACCTTTTCTTTTGAAGCTAGGTCTTTGATACGTTTAATGATTTGCTCAGCACCATGAGCATCAGTTTTTGGTAACAGTATGACAAATTCATCCCCTCCAAGTCTGGCAATAATATCATCACTGCGACATCCCTTAGTTATAACCTCTGCCACTATTTTAAGAAGCTCATCTCCCATAACATGTCCAAAAGAATCATTAATGAGTTTTAAGGCATTTACGTCTGCCATAACAATGGTCAACGGAAAATTTCTCTCTTTATCAAGTCTCTTTAACTCTTCTTCGTAAAATCTACGGTTGTATAGTCCTGTAAGTTGGTCATGATAACTTAAAAATTCAATTTCTTTTAGCTTTTGCTTTCTCTCTGAAAAATCTCTAAATACTAATACCACCCCAAAAGTTTCTCCGTTTTCTTGCACGATCGGTGCAGCACTATCTTCGATAGGCCGCTCAATACCATCTTTTGAAATCAAGGTTGTATGGCTAGCTGATTCAATCATTTTTCCGCTTTCAAATGCTTTTTTTACTATGTTTACGCATCTTTCTCGTGTAAATTCATCAACAATATAAAATATCTCTTCAATCGATTTTCCTCTTGCCGCTTCTTGCGTCCAACCAGTTAAGAATTCGGCAACTCTATTTAAAAACACAATATTACCCTTATCATCGGTGGAAATTACTCCATCACCTACCGATATAAGCGTTGTTTCTAAAAGGTTCTTCTCTTTTTCAAGAGCTGCTTCTAACCTTTTGTGTTCTGTGATGTCGTGAAATGTCCAGATCCTCCCATAGTATTTTCCATCCTTGTCCATAACAGGTGCAGACTGTCTGTCTAGAACCATTCCACTCTTGAATTCAATCTCTTCGCAACTGGTCTCGTCGATGTGATCATAGAGATAGATAACCCTTTCTAAAAATTGCTCAGGGTCTTTGGTCAGACTCACAACATGCTCAAGCAACAGGGTATCATCTTCATCATCAATAATGTTTTGGGGAACATTAAACAGCTCAAATATGCGACGATTAGTAAGAATCCTTGTTTGATTCTGATTAACTACCAGTATCCCGTCGAGTGAGGCGTTTGTCTGCGCCTCAAGGAAAGCTGTCTTTGATTGCAACACCGCCTCTGCTAGCTTTTGCTCGGTGATGTCGCGGATACTCTCGATCGCGCCAATAATGTTGCCCGACTGATCGTGCAGGGGTGAGGCTTTGGCAAAAACCCAGGCACCTTTATTATCGTAAAGAGCGGGGCAAAACACTTCAACCATGAGGGTGTCACCTTCACGGGTGAGGTTGGGATATCGGGTCGAAATCTCTTCGTCATCCAGAAAGACTAAATCCATCAAGTGCGACCGCGCCTTTCCATAAAACGGGATAGTGCAGGCATAGTCTGATTTGCCGATCATCTCCGCAGCAGGAATGCGCGTCATTTCCGCAATAGCCTTGTTCCAGATTATGACTTGTCCTTCCTTATTAATGGCTAGAGTGGCGTCTGGCAGAAATTCGATAATGTCCGTCAGTTGCCTCCGGTTCGATCGTAGTGCGTCCTCTGCCTGCTTACGTTCGGTAATATCTTGAATAGTGCCAACAACTTTAGACGCCTTACCTGTTTTATCAAACAATAATAGGCCTTTGGAATGAAGGAAGTGTTCTTTTCCAGTCTTAGCATTTTTTATTTTAAACTCTTCATCATACTTTCCTTTTTGGGTAACTAAACCGCTAAGAGCGCTATCCAGCAACTCGCGATATTCGGAAAATACACTTTTTTGCACAAGATCTAATGGCAAATATTGTGAATTGTGTTCAAAACCGTAGATGTTAAAAACTTCCTCAGATGCCCAAATACGATTAGTATCTAAATTAAGTTCCCAATTTCCCACATGGGCCATCGATTGAGCTGCAATTAATCGGCTTCTGCTTTCCTGCAGAGCTTCCTCTGCCAGTTTGTGCTCGGTGATTTCTTGCAGGAGGTCTTGATTGATAATCTTAATAGCATTGGTTTGCTGACTATAAACTTTTCTAAACCATAGGAAAAATATTGTATTTAAAATGGACACAACACAAATACTTATTGCATGAGACTCCAACATGGTAATATTAGGCATTAGATTGGATTTTAGAAACTCGTAAAGAGCGAAAAATAATGTTATCCCAATTATATAAAATATTATATTCTGTCTTGTTTCTAGCTGTTTTTGGTTGCGTTCTTGAGAATCTCTTGGTTTTCCCATACCAGTCAAAGATAGTACATCCTTTCTTTAAAACAGCCTCAGCAACAGGGTCTCCATCCATTATTATTATATTCGACTTTATCCCTTTATTTCCTTTCAGCATAGCTTAGATAACCCAATAAAGACCAGAGCATTAAAATTAAACAGCTCTGGTCTTCCATATTCATTATTTGTGTAGCGCCTTTTTCCGTTCACCACCACAACCTTTCAGCAAAACTGGATGCCCCCCATTAATTTTGAGTTTCACTGCCAGGTCACTTGCAACGGATTTCTGTCTACAAGCCGTTTATAAGTAAATTGAGGATATCCCACCATCAATCCACCGGTCACTACCATTTTTTCCGGCAGACCTAAAACATTAATTAACTGCTGATAGCCTGATGCGGCACATGCTTCAAAAAACCCTGCCCAGCACGTTCCCAAGTCGATAGCCGGCGCATACAACTCGGCATAGGCCAGTGAAAAATGCGTATTATCCCGACCGCGGGGCTGAAAGCTCTTCGCCGTGATCGCCACAATCAAACATGGTGCGCCTCGCAAAATAACATCCTGACCAGTTTTACGATATTTGTTGACTGACACAGCAAAATAGGGTGCCCAAGGAGAACCTTTGTCTATTTGCTCTTCCATCCAGTCAATTACTAGGGAAGTAATTTTGAGCATTGTATCAGCGTTATCGATGACGTGATAAGCAACCCCCTGCGTGTTGCCTCCGGTCGGCGCCATCCGGGCGATATCGAGAAGCTGTAGAATCTTTTCCCGTGGTACGGCATCTTGCTTATAACGGCGAATCGAGCGTCGGGCACGGAGAAAGGTGGCCGCCGTGTCTGCGTCAAGGACAGGCACTTTTTTTAGCGGAAACTGTTGAGCGAGAGGCGCCTTCACGTTATCCATTGCCTCAACGGGACAAACAGCCACACAGTGACCACAGGCGATACAACTCAATCCTGTAGCTTGTGGTACCTGATTGACCATAGTAATAAATTCTGTAGGGCAGGCATCGGCACAAAGGCCACAGTGGATACATTTTTCTTGGTTAACTTGAATCAAGTCCATGTTCTTTTTTTCCTTCTTTCCTTTTGCATTTTGCTCTATAATCATGCTGGTTATGTTTGAATATAAGCTATCCCCTGATTTTTAGAGCTAATCCTTTTAAGAAATTTCTTGCATATTTATCACCACACTCTTTATAGTGCTTATGCCCTTCTTTTCTAAATAAAGCGCTTAACTCTCCTTTTGTTACAATGACTCCTGCTTTTTCTAAGATATCTAGTATATCATCACTTGTTAATGAGAGCGCTATTTTCAATTTCTTAAGCATGATATTATTAGGATTTTCGCTATTCTTTAATTCTGGTATTTCAGGTTGTCCTAATTTTGGATCTTGTTTCCCTCTTTTCAATATTATAAAGCCATTTAAAAATGACTCTAGCGTACTGTTCTTGCATTTAATATTTTCATCTTTTTCTTCTATTTCTTCATGAACGTCAACTTCATCATTGTATCGGTAGGTTTCTTTTGATTTTATAAGTAGCTTTTTCACTTGTTCTTGTGTTAGTTCAGCGCCACCAAGTTTAAATATTTTTACCATATCTGTATCGCGGATATCTAGTGCATATCTTAATCTAATTAATATATCATTATTATCCATCTATAAATCCTCCTTGTAAATCTTTCAGTTCAGGTTAGGTTAGTAATATCATTGGGTGGGATATACACAATTTCTCCCCTCTCACCGTTTTCTAACGTTACATTTAATAATTACCCGCCTAACATCTTCATACACTTTTTCCACGAACCTCTTTCTCTCCTGCAGATTCTTG
Source organism: Desulfosporosinus sp. (assembly GCA_031292095.1). Classification (GTDB taxonomy): domain Bacteria; phylum Bacillota; class Desulfitobacteriia; order Desulfitobacteriales; family Desulfitobacteriaceae; genus Desulfosporosinus. The sequence goes on along the minus strand of JARLHU010000115.1, from coordinate 10,651 downwards.
TTCATAGTCCAAAATGCTCATTCTTCAATCAGTGTATTATAGATACTTACAACTTGGCAAGGCATCACTTTTCTGTTCGTTACAATTAGGCATATGCAAGTAGAAAAATTTTGATCCATATAGCACCCACGTCCTATGTAGTGTGTTAATGTCAAATGTTAATTTAATTGCAAATAACGACTTTCCAAGTTTCTAAACGATATAAGTTAGTATTCCAACAGTACTGATGCCGATTATTGTGCCGCTGCCTACTGTCGCACTTAATAATCCTTTTAGTTCACACATTTTGATTGCCTTTGAAACAGTGCTAACATTAATATCCAAGAAATCGGCCAATTCTCTATGAGGCGGTAATTTAGTTCCTGGAAGTATCGAGCCTTTTATAATATCTACATTCATCGTGGCAGCTCCGCCTAACTCTTGTCTTAATAACGTTATTCTATTTTAGCTTGCGCGTCCTTGAATTATTATTTCCTGAGCCAACCAACAGGTTTCCAACTCGTGCCTACAAAGAAATGATGGTTAATAACACTAAGAGTAAATACTTGCCGAGAACTTTTTACATTTTGTTGGATAACTTCAAGGGTGTTTGTTGTCACTTTGGTCACAATTGCCACGTGCCCATAGGGTGGATCAGTGAATACCAAAATATCATCTGGTTCCGGTTTTTCGTTTCCACCGTTTATGTATTGTTTTAATCCTCTTTGCTGGTTCAATCCCCCTTGGGATAAGAAGGGATCAAAAAAATCTTTAGCATTGCCAAATCCATCAGGCATCCTATGATGTTTTGCCACATAGTAAAATCGCTTTACAAATTCTACACACTGCCATTTGAGACCGCAATAGTATCCATCAAGACTAAAGCTTTCCTCTTTGTCTTTTGTACAATCTGGTCCGTTATAATAAACAGGAACACTTTTATAGTTATCTATTATTTTTCCGGGAGGGCGTCCTTCGATGAGGTTTCTTAAGAAAAAATGTAGCCCTAGCCCTAAACTCAATAGAAGTATGCCTATTAGGACTAACCTAGAAGCTTTTTTAATCACGTCAAAATCACCACCCTATTAAAGATAATAGGGTATAATAATACTCACCTATCGAGTCGGACATTCCTTTTCAAGTGGTAAATACGTCCAATTATTCCTTAAATCAGTACGCTAACTGCTGATATTTGGATCTTGACGTCTTCGTTCTTCGTTCTTCGTTCTTCATTCTATAGTATCCATATAATACTGTATAAACTATACTTGAAACCCCATATCCACGATCAACTATCATTTATAGCAGTTGATGGCTCATATCACTAACCTAAAGTGGAAAAAATGTAAACCAAAGCGATTGAATACTTGTTGAGGACAACTTATGCAAAGCTGTCCAGAAAAAGCACATGATGTTTTCTGAAGCCGGATTACTCGCAAAACAAGGAGGAACAAAAGAACTCTGGTTAACTCACTATAGTCCGTCCATAACAGATCCAGAGGAATATATTGAGGCTGTACGAACAATTTTTACAAATACATTTGCGGGTAGGGATTTGTTTACTAAGACAATAAAGTATGCAGATTGAAATAGAAGGAGACAAACTCTGCCTTTGAACTAGTTGTTCCACATCAACATCGGGCAAGTTTTGCCGATCAAAACCATCCAAATATAAAAAACAAACAAGCGCAAGCATGTTTTCCATGTCGTATGGATAAGTTAATGGCATGGTTCCATAATTAAGGAGAGTCATCCATGGATAAATTGGATAAATTGGATAAATTGCACGATGAACAGGAAAAAACCGAACAAAATAACAAGAAGCAAGGTAAAAAGCAACCAGCCAAAAAATTACCCAATAAGCAGCACAGCACTAATAAATAACCCTGTCGGAAACCATGATCTCTTTTGATCATGGTCCTTTTTCTGTCCGTTCCAGGATCGCATCATCATCGTGGATCACCGCAACACTACTAAATTAATTCAATGATTTACCAACCAGCCGTACAACCTTGAACTCTCCATCTAATTTTTCCTTAAAATAATCCAAAATTTGTAGCTACTGTAAGGCGATAAACTTGCGTAATATTGTCCGTACTTTCATTTTTTAACGATACTGATGCTTCCCCGAAGTAAACGGGTCTTGGCCGTTTCCATTCTGTCATCTCCGATTTGAAATTGCATACTGGCTGTATTTGACCAAGCGTGTCTTAAGGTCGTCACCGTCTGCATAAAGCTCCGGCGTTCCATCCAGCCATGAATATCTCTCAAAGAATCGGTCAGCCGACGACGGACCAAAGGAATACTCTCCGCCTGCGCTGCTTAGGAGAAGGGTACTCTTGGCAGAGAAAGCAGCCCTATGCGTAGTATTATTTAAATTGCATAACTTCACCCAATTTAAATATATGCTCTTTATTTTCGCCACTGTTTGTTGTCCAAGATACTCTTACTTCTGAGGAATCAAAAATAGTCTTGATTGCTTGTTCTTTTAACCCCCTTAGAATAGAATACAAATTTAGAACCATATTTAGCAAAATTCTCTCCTTGATTGTCTTGGCTGTATGATTCTCCAAACCAAAATCTTTCTTTATCGTATGAATTGGCAACCTCTTTAAGATTGGGTATTATTACCTTTCGGTTTGATACTTCGTTTGTTTGCTCTACATCAAGCGAAAACTCTATACTCTTAAAGTCACTCTTCGTAGCATTTTCTAAGCCCTTAGTTCCTATGGATTGAAATTCCTTATCTGTTGAATCGGATACATTAAATTTTAAAATTAATTTCAGGTTCTTTAATTTTTTCTGTACCATAAGCGGTTAAGATTAGCGATATGCTTAATATAATTACAGCGGTCAAAATAAAACATTTTTTAATAAGATTATCCCCTTTCAGTATGTATTATAGTTAATTACTTCACATCATCCTACAGATGTAGTGTCGCAAAATCCGAATAATGCGTATTAACCTTGCTATATCCTATCAACAAATGCATTCTTGATTCTTAAAGTGTATCAATATAGTTGCCCCCGAAGCAAAAAGGTTTTATGCAATATTCAAAAATGTTCTCTAAACTTGATTTGAGCCAGTCTTCATCTTAATAGTTACTTTTATGTTCTGTCTCAGTATTGCTCTTTAATATTTTTTTAATCTCTTTTACATCTGAAGCAATTCTGAATACTTTATAATAGATTATGAACAAAATAATGAACGCTACATATAAGTATATCAATTTAAATTCATCCCTCTCTATTTGTATTTATTTATTTATTTACTTTACAGTTTCCTACTACTGCGTCACAACAATGGTAAGTTTGCATTCTCTCCCAAAGTGACGGGGAAAGTTGTTCTCCATTCAGGCCTGCCCCCAAAATAATTAGATAATCCACCTCGACAACCGGGTCAGGTTGGAAATTAATAATGATTGCTCTTTCCACCACCAGAAATGAGATCAACCCAATTAGGAGCCAATGCTCCCTCCATCAAAATAAAAGAAGAATTATTGTAACAACTTTCAAAATCCATTTTTACCTCCTTAATGCATCTATAATTGAAATAACAGTATAATGGATAATGGGAGTCGTCAGATTGCTGTAATTGGCCAAAAAGACCATTTACCACAGTGCGGACACTTTAAAAGTTTGGGGCCTCCTACTCTTATTGGGAGAAATGATAGGACGAAAAAATTCACCGCCACTGTCGAGATTCATTATTTTGTTGTTATTGCAGCCGTAATCATGACCATGGCAATGTATTTCTTTTGCATGCTAAATTCTTCTTTCTCCCCTACTCATCCTTTTAGATCTAAAATGGTTATTTCAAAGCTAATTTCTTTACAATATCCTTCATTGCCGTAATGAGACAATGTTCTCATCGGGTTTATAAAAGATCTCGCCATTAATAACATCAACATTCTTCACTAAACTCAACATCTGTATGGCATTGCGATTAGAAAACGCACTGCCCATAGCCTCTTCTGAGGCATCATGCTTAGGTGGTTCACTCCTACATTTGAGATAGATTTATGTGGGCATGCGACTTTAGCAACAACTATTCGGATTAAACCCTCGCCGCTGCATCTCGCGCATTACTTGTATATGATAGAGCCAAAGACGCTATTGAAGGATGCCATAGCTACTTTAGCAATTTTGATAGGTGAACCAAAAACTATTAAGTTCTAATTTGCCATTTAATAGCAACTTAAACTTTACAAGCCACCGCCTGCGAACGGTGGCTTTTGTTTTCACTTTTTTTAGCACTTATTAGATCACATCAAAAAGACTCATCTGATCACTTTCCGGAATTCCTTTAAAACAGCCAAATTTCCGAAGTGAATCGATACTAGCATTCCCAATCTTAGCCCGTTTCTTGACATCTTCTATGGAGTTGAAGGGCTTTTCTTGAGCTGCGTTATAGAGACCTTCGGCTGCCACACCTCCCATACCAGATATGCTGTTGATGGGCGGTCTTAAGCCCTCCTCCTCGAGCAGAAACTTTGTGGCATGGGACTTGTATAAATCAATGGGCAGGAATTTAAAGCCCCTTTCATACATTTCCAAAACCAGTTCCAAGTCATCGTACATATCCTTATCCTTGGGGGTTGCAGCGTTGCCCAGCGCCTCAATTTCCTTCAGCTTGGCCATAACCTTTTCTTTGCCGAAAATCATAAATTCAGAATCAAAAGCTTTTGCTCGAATGGTGAAGTAGGCTGCGTAATAAGCCTGCGGCATGTGTACCTTAAACCAGGCTATGCGGAAGGCCATCATGACATAGGCGGCAGCATGGGCTTTAGGAAACATGTATTTAATTTTTCGGCAGGAATCGATATACCAGTCCGGTACCTTATGCTCCCTCATCAAAGCTTCATATTCAGCCCATTTTTCAGGGTTTGATAAAGCTTGGCCTTTACGAACCAGCTCCATGATCTTAAACGCCGTATTGGGCGGCAGGCCCTTACTAATCAAATACGTCATAATATCATCCCGGGTACACACGGCTTCACTTAAGGTCACGGTTCCTGCATCGATTAAGTCCTTGGCATTTCCCACCCACACATCGGTGCCATGGGAAAGTCCGGATATACAGATTAAATCGGCGAAGGCTTTAGGCTTGGTATCTAAAAGCATTCCTCGGACGAACTTCGTGCCAAACTCCGGAATTCCAAAGGTTCCAACCTTGGAATTGATCTGCTCCGGGGTTACCGCTAAGGCTTCCGTAGAGGAGAAGATCGACATGGTTTCCTGATCATCCATGGGTATCGTTAGAGGGTCCACTCCGGTGATATCCTGAAGCATTCGGATAACCGTCGGATCATCATGACCCAGGATATCCAGCTTTAAGAGGTTCGAATCAATGGAGTGATAATCAAAATGGGTGGTTATGATGTCCGAATTGGAGTCATCGGCAGGATGCTGTACGGGGCAAAATTCGAAGATTTCTCGGCCCTTCGGCACAACGATGATTCCACCCGGGTGCTGCCCCGAAGTTCTTTTGATACCGGTGCAGCCTTTGGAGACGCGCAGAGTTTCTGCCTTGTTTACGGTACGGCTTTTTTCCTCATAATACTTTTTCACGTAGCCGAAGGCTGTCTTTTCGGCGATAGTACCGATAGTTCCGGCCTTAAAGGTTGTACCCTTGCCAAAAATAACCTCTGTATATTTGTGGGCCTTGGCCTGATATTCTCCTGAGAAGTTTAAGTCAATATCGGGCTCTTTATCGCCATTGAAGCCTAAGAAAGTCTCAAAGGGGATATCGATGCCATCCTTGGCCAGCTTTGCTCCGCAAACTGGACACACCTTGTCTGGCAAGTCAAAGCCGATTTTAATGGCATAATCGGAGAAGTCCGAATACTGGCAGCTGGGACAGCGGTAATGGGCCTGCAAGGCATTAACTTCCGTAATACCGGTCATATAGGCAACAACCGAGGAACCAACCGATCCTCGCGAGCCGACCAGGTAGCCATCCTCATTCGATTTCCAGACAAGCTTTTGAGCGATGATATACATGACAGAGAAGCCATTTTTAATGATCGAATCCAGCTCTCGATCGAGCCTTTGCTGAACAATTTCCGGCAAGGGGTTTCCATAGAGGGCATAGGCCTTCTCATAGGTAATATCCTTAATCGTCTGCTCGCAACCTTCAATATGAGGCGGGCATTTCTCCGTTGAAATAGGACTGATCGGCTGGCACATATCAGATATCAGATTAGTGTTGGTTACGACCACCTCATAGGCTTTTGTCGCTCCCAAATAGGAAAATTCCTCCAGCATCTCCTCGGTGGTTTTTAAATATAAGGGGGCCTGATTATCGGCATCCTTATAGCCTTGACCAGCTTCGAGGATTCGCCTGTAGATCTCATCTTCCGGATCCAGGAAGTGAACATCACCTGTGGCGACGACAGGCTTGTTTAGTTTTTCGCCCAGAGCCACAATTTTGCGGTTGATTCCCTTTAAATAGTCTTTGTCGGGCACCTGCTCTGTTCTGACTAAATAATCATTGTTCCCGCGAGGCTGGATTTCTAGATAATCGTAGTCCTCGGCAATGGCTTCGATTTCCTCAGTGGATTTTCCCAGCAAGATGGCCTGGTAAAGCTCACCCTCGCTGCAGGCGCTGCCCAGGATTAAACCTTCAGAGTATTTTTCATAAAGGCTCTTTAAGATCCGTGGCTTTTTATAAAAATAATCTAAGTGGGAATAGGAAACCAGCTTATATAAGTTCTTTAATCCCACATAGTCCTTGGCTAAGATGATCGCATGATACGTTTTTAGCTTCTTATACTCCACACTTTTGGCGTCTTCATCGGAGCCAAAGCGATCAATATCTTCAAGGGTTTCTGCTCCCCGTTGCTTTAGTTTTTCAAGCATAACCTTAAAAACTTTGACCGTGATATCCACATCATCTAAGGCCCTGTGGGCTACCTCCACCTTGAAGCCTAAGTTCTTAGCGATTCTTCCTAATTTATAGGTTTTGTATTCCGGAAAGAGCTCCTTAGCCAAGGACAAGGTATCCAAATAGGTGTAATCTAAGTCATAGCCTAAGGCCCTGGCATTATGCTTTAAGAAACCCAGATCAAATTCAGCATTATGGGCCACCAAAACGCTTCCCTCAATAAATTCCAACAGTTTAGGAAAGACCTGGTCTATGGTTTCGGCATCCTTTACCATATCATCGGTGATGTTGGTAACCTCTACAACCCTTGCTGGAATCGGCTTTTCCGGATTAACAAAGCAGCTGAACTCGTCGATGACCTTGCCATCTTTGAGTTTCATAACTCCTATTTCCGTAATTTTTTCGGTTACGGCTGAGAAGCCGGTGGTTTCCAAGTCCAACACACAATAGGTAGTGTCAATGCTCTGGCCCTTGGCGTTGGTTACCGAGGACTTTTTATCCGGTGCCAAATAGGCTTCGACTCCATAGATAACCTTCATGTTCGGATTATCTCGTCCTAAGAGCTTATGGGCCTCGGGAAAAGACTGAACCACGCCATGATCCGTAATGGCAATCGATTTCATCCCCCAGCTCATGGCTCTTTGAATCAGATCTGTAGCACTGGTCATAGCATCCATCTGACTCATTTGGGTATGCATGTGCAGCTCGACCCGCTTTTCCTCTGCCCTATCCTGCCGCTGGACCTTCCTCACGCCTGCTGTTTCTACGATGGTATTGGCAATAAGCTCAATTTCCCCAGAAAACTGGCTAAAGCCGGCATTTCCAGCCAGCTTGACAGCTTTAGCCTTTTTAAGCCTGGCTACTATCTCACCATCTTCGCCGGGCTTAATAAACGCCTTACAGGTCATGGAACTCGTGCCGTCATATAAATCAAAGGAAATTAAGGTCTTGCCACTTCTTAATTCCTTGGCCTCAATATTAGATAGTTCACCTTGGATGGCTATTCTGCCTTCATCTGGTGTAATGTCCGTAATTTTAATGACCGTGTCCTTGATATTGGCGTTTCTGCCTAAGATCAAGGAAGGATCGCCTTTTTTTCCGTTATTTTCCGGCTTTATTGCCCCAGCTTCCTTAGGAAATTCAGAGGCATAATGGCTTGGTGTGGCAGCCGCTTCCTTTTGCAGAAGCAGACTCTCCGTTTCTTGGGTAGCTGCTTGCAGCCTTTTTAATTCTTCAGTGCTTACATTAACATTATCCACAAAATTGATTTGATAGGTGGCGTCGTAGAGGTTTTTGATGGTCTCCTGGATTTTTTTATCGTAACCCCTCGCTTTTAATAAATAGGAAACTGCCGTATTAAACGTAAATTTGATCGAATGATTTTGGGTTATTTCATAGTCGCAATTTATAAGAGCTCCATTTAAGACCGGATGTTTGTCAGCTATCAGTGACAAAATATTTTTGAGTTCCTCTTCTATGGGCTTTCTTGAGGTTCCCTCAGTGTAGACTACCGTGATGATTAAATCGTTTACAGCTAATCGTTTTCTTATAAACTGATTAAGGGATTCAATTTCTCTTGTTTCAATATATTTATCCGAGCTGATTTCCATCTCCAGGATTTTCGTACGTTTAGTTAAGACCACTGATTGTACCATAGCAGTATTGATGTTACCTTCTGCTTCATAATCACTAAAAATTTCACTTATTCGTTTCATGTATTTCGTCAGTCTTTCCTAAAAATTTTTCTGGTTAAAGAAACCTTGGCTGGCGTCCGCGAAGACACTGTCTTGGCACGTATTAGCACTTCTTGCAGACACTGTCTTCGCACGTGTTAACTTAGCGAAGACGCGCTGGCCATGACTCAAACAGGACGTTTGAGGTTAGAGCATCGCCAAGAAGGGCTAGATGCCGTGATGGCGAGAAGAAACCCACAGGCGCAGGCGACCACCCTAGTTGCACTAATCTTATCATCAATGACCTTCCGCTGAAAAGATAAATTTTTTACCATCACAATGGAAGTGGATGAAATGATGGCAGGAAATATTTCACAAAAACGTTCCGATAACATATAATGACATCGTGTGTGTTTAGTTTTACGAACACTTTACAAACTGATAATTTAGGTTTAACACTTTTTTGATAGAATAAGTAAAATACGAACGAATTAAGGGGGTTCTCTTATGTATTTGGATTTCCATTCTGAACTATCAAAGTTAGGTCATGAAATTGAGCAACTATGGGCACCAAAACTGCGTGGTGCTAGTGATGAGGCAACATTCTTTGCCGCCAAAGGAAAAGTCTTGGATATTCTAAACGTGTTATACGGTGAAGAATCCAGGGAGTTCCGAGTGGTCAAACTGACCAGTTCACCAGCCACTGTCGTAAAAGTAGTAAATCATATTATTCGCAGATCAGACATGAACTCACCCAGTTCTAAGGTTGTCAACCTGTAAGGGGATTGCGATACTTTGATAAATTACGCTTCACTATAATTTCAAATAGATTCCCTCGATATCCCTGCTATCAGTATAATAATAGGAACAAAATTACAATCATCAATCAGAAACACAATGCTTATCTCCTTAGACGACATGGCATCAAAAATGGAGAGAAATTCTACTTCTCTCCATTTTTGATACTATGAATTTATCTCAGATTTAAACTTAAACTCCTATTATTTGGAGACAAAGCGATTATCTTGTACCCAAAAACGCCAAGGATAGTGTACAGCTTCTCGACTATTATGAATACCTATTCTTGGCCCCACCGCAATAGATCTAATTTCTTTTCCTTCTGCGATAACAAGTGGATACTCAAACAGCGCTCTCCCGTAATCTTCCTTAACTATCCCAAGGGATTTGGTTAATTTTCCTGGTCCATTGGTTAGCTCTCGTTCCTTTTTCCCTTTTCCGCGCCGTTGATACATCAGGTCAATTCCGTCACATGGCTCTAGGGCTCTAATTAATACTGCCTCAGGACACCCGATCTCTCCACCAACCACGTTAATCAGGCAATGAGTATGCATAACATAAGTATAGGCATACCCAGGTGGCCCAAACATTACCTCAGTTCGTTTAGTCCTTCGATTTTCGAAACCATGTGCCGCACGATCTTCTGGTCCAATGTAGGCTTCGGTTTCTACTATCCAGCCCGAGGCCGTACCTAACTCGGTTTCTTTCACAAGCAATTTCCCCAACAAAGCACGAGCTAAACTAAGCGTGGGTTGTTGGAAAAACGAATAGTTTAGCGGTTGAAATACCATAGTTGTTACCCCATTATCTATTTTGCATTAACCAATGTTCATTTTTCAAGAGGAACTAGGATCTGATATTTGCAACATTTCGAGACAAATTGATTTTAACCTTTCTCATACGTTTAATCCATGGGCTCTCATAAGAGAGACCAACTTTTCACGGTTTGTATCCTCCATCGTAGTGAGAGGCAATCTGAGATAATCCTTACAGAAACCCATAGCTGCCATAGCAGCCTTAACCGGAATAGGGTTTACTTCACAAAACAATGCTTCAAGAAGGGTACAAAATTTATATTGCTGCTCTGCACTGCCGGCAATGTCACCATTAAAGAAACGGGTGCAAATCTCACGTGTCTGTGCCGGCATAATGTTGGAAAGCACAGAAATCCCGCCAACTCCACCAAGCGCCATAAGTGGAAGTATCTGATCGTCATTGCCTGAATACAAATCAAGCTTGCCAAGCACACGCGCCATCGTTTCAACAATTTTTGAAATGTTGCCATTTGCTTCTTTAATCCCTACTATATTTTCGT
>JARLHU010000114.1 GCA_031292095.1 Desulfosporosinus sp. | reverse complement strand
TTAAAATCCTAAGCTTAATACCCAGTTGACTTCATTGGCACTATTCCCTACTGTACATAATAATGGATCATTGTAAATATTTGATGAATTTAGTATTAATTAAGCGTTAATTATACTTAATTCGTCTCCTCCCAAAAATAGTTAATAATTGATAAGAGCAACGCAAAAAAAATAACCAGACCGCTCAAAAACGATCTGGCAAATAATTTCAACACCATTCCTCAAGTATAGATATTCTTTTAAAAAAGCTATGCCAAAGGGGCTATATTTTTTTGAGTGTTACAGTTGTTCTCCTATAGTCCTATCATGCGACTAAGACCTTTTCAAGAAATATCCTTACGATTTCAGGATCAAACTGTGTACCAGTGTTATTCCGAATTTCTGCAAGTGCTTCTTCTTCACTCAAAGCATTACGATAGGGTCGTTCACTGGTCATTGCGTCATAGCAGTCAGCAAGAGCAATAATTCTTGCGACCATAGGAATAGCTTCCCCTTTTAAACCTTTTGGATAACCTGTACCATCCCATCGTTCATGATGAGCTAAGATATATTCCGCTAATTCTACCATTTCATGAGATGAGCTTAGTATTCTATAACCGATATCAGGATGCCGCTTTATTTCATCCTGCTCTTGCTCGGTAAGTTTTCCCGGCCTATCAAGTATTCCTTCTTCGATTGCTATTTTTCCTATATCATGGAATAGACCAACATCTCGAATTTTACATACTTCAATCTCTGAAAAACCTATTGCTTTCCCAATTTGCTGGCATATTTTGCTTACTCTTTGAGAGTGTTTTTCTTCCCTGGGGCTCTTTTCATACAGCGTGTGAATTATTGCGTTGATTCTATTTTCCTTCTGCCCTTCATTCTCAATAATTTTATGTTTATACATATAATCTTCAGCATTTTTCAAGACTTGCATAATATCTTCATCCGCTGTTCTCTTTGTCTCCCACCCGAATGCTATATTGACACAAACAGCGTTGACATGTTCTATTGAAGATAGCTGTTTGATTCTCTTAACAATTTCTCTGGCATCTTCAGTTTTAGTTTTTGGCAGAAGAATGACAAATTCATCCCCACCCCAGCGCGCAACTATATCCTCAGTTCTGCACGCTCTTTGGATGGCCGAAGCTGCTTTCAGTAAAAATTCATCTCCTTTCTCATGCCCAAAAGCATCATTAACAAGCTTTAAACCATTTACATCTCCTATAATGATGGAAATGGGAAGATTTCTTTCGGTGTTTAAACGCTTTAGTTCTTCTTCATAGAATCTACGATTGTATAACCCGGTTAGCTGATCACGATAGCTTAAGTATTCAATTCTATTTTGCCTTTCTTTTGTCTCTGTGTAATCTCTAAATACCAGTACCACCCCATTGATATTACCGTCTACATCCTTTATTGGTGCGGCATTTTCTTCGACTGGTCTTTCTGTCCCTTTTTTTTCGATTAGAATTCTATGATTAGCAATTAGAAACGGTTTTCCGCTTTCGAGGATAATTTGTACAAGGTTTTCACTTTTTTCTCTTGTAAATTCGTTAATAATATTGAAAATTTCGTCAAACTTTCTGCCGGAAGCTTCCTCTTGGGTCCAACCTGTAAGCTGTTCTGCGTTCTTATTTAATAACTCAACATTGCCGTATTTATCGGTTGAAATAACACCATCCCCCGCCGAAAGCAATGTCGTTTTCAATCGTTCTTTTTCATCAAACACTTGTTTTTCCATACGTTTGCGCTCCGATATATCATGTTTCATTTCAGTAAGCAAAAGTTTAAATTTCTCCTCACTCTTCTGAAGCTGCTTGTATGCCTTGTATCTTAGGCAAACGTGGAAATTGAAGATGGCGAAACAGACTACAAGGATAATAATCAGAATATCTTTATTAAGATAAGTTTCTCCAGTGAAATAAAGTGCAGAAAGGGCCGAAATGAGTAAGAGCAAATATACTGGGTAAATAATATTCTTGCGGAAGTCTTTGCTGATAAAGGAAACCAGAAAGCATGACAGGAAAAAAACAGACATAACCCATCCCATATCAAGGCTCGGGGCCAAGTCGGAATTCCGATATTTCCAAAGGTAAGTTATCAAAGGGGAGATGGTTCCGAAGATGAGGAAAACTATCCTATACAACAGAAGATTGATTCTTTTATATTGATTTATTATCGACATTGGTGTTAGCTCCTAACTTTTAGAATCCAACTTGCTCATTAAACCCATTCACTATATTCGGACAATACCTTGAGGTATCCTTTATTTTCAACCTCTTCTTTTTGATTTTTTCATTGTTTTATCTTGTCCTGTTGTTCCATCATCAGATTGACATCTCGCTTATTCACTTTCAAAGCTCCATCCAGCCGGTTATTGCGTGGGCAGAAATGTTGTAAAGAAGGAGCCTCTTTAGGCTCCTTGCGGATGTGGGGGAAGTGCCCCCGTGGATAACTTTATTTGTCACCCCTATTCAGGGTGTGGGTTCCCTCGTTGTGGAGGTAATAAACATAGACTAACAGGCCTATAAGTGTGATCAATGTAGTGGTCATAAATGTAACTTGGTATGAAAAATACTGAGAAACGATTCCCATGATCAGGGCACCTAGACCAAGCCCACCGTCAAAGGCGATGAAGAAAGTGGAAACCGCAGCTCCCATTTCGCTATGACCGACGCGGTCTATAGTCCAGGCTAGAATAGACGGCTGAGTGGACCCAAACCCTGCAGCGTATACGACACCCACTAGAAGCAGGAGCGGAAAAGACCAGGTAATGGCCAGTAGGAAAGTTCCGGCGGCTAAAAGGAGCATCCCTGGTATGATAGCGGCCTTGCGTCCGTATTTATCAGAAAGGCGTCCCCAGATACCTCTTGTTAATAGCAAAGTTAGTGCATAGATGATGTAATAAAAGGCGTAGTCCGATATGCCGAGAAAATGTCCTGTGATACCTCGTTGTAAAACCAAGATAGGTAAAAAGCTGACAACACTTCCGTAGCCGACACTAGCGGTCATCATAACTAAGCCTGGAAGGAGAGCTGGTCGGCTCAAAAGGGGACTTTTTGGTCGGTCAGTGGATGGCTGGTAGCGTTCCCGAACCGTCCAGACTAAGACTAACGCAGGCAGTAGGGTGATCGCAGCACCCAGGCAAACAGTCTTAAAACTACCGTATTGGAGTAACAACACTCCTACGAAAGGCCCGACAGCCATAGCAACATCCATGAAGTTTGAGTAGTACCCCATGGCTTCGCCCCGGCGCTTGGCAGGCACGACGTCTGCTACCAAAGTACTAATGGCAACAGGTACCACTGACCAGCCAATGCCATGCAAAATCCTGATCAGGATAACCCACCAAAGTGCATGAACTAGTGGATAAATCACAAAGGAAACTAGGATGAGAGTTATTCCGACCATCAGCATAATGCGCCGACCACGGCTATCCAGAAGCTGACCTACAACCGGGCGAAATGCCACAGCCACTAGGGTGAAGATTCCCATGATAAGACCGACAGAAGCGACAGATCCGCCCAGTTCCAAGACGTAATACTGGAGAGTAGACAAGAGGTAGTAAAAACTACCAAATACTAAAAAGCTGGTTAAGTCGATCAGAATAAAATCCCTATTCCATAGGCTGTTTTGTTTAGGCATGATCTTCCTCCCTTGTATGTTTTAAGTGCACCAAGCATTCCCGTGTTGCTAACAACCTCAGGCTCATTGTAAACGAAGGTAAAAAAGGTAACAGCTTTGTCTTTTACTCAAAAACTATATAGCACCAATCCCACATTGGCAACTTCGCACCCGTTCACCAACAGTGCGATCCGGTGCTCGCCGGGATAATGGTGGCGGGTTGTCAAGTTCGACCAGTTATGCGTCCTGATCCCTGTAAGACATGTACCGCCAGGCACCGTTTTATCCGACAACAGGAACAATTTGCGTGATGTGTGTCCCCTAGCCTTCACGAAATCGATCCCATATTCGATGCGCACGTGTGCAGGACCCCCTTCCCGGATACAAAGCTCGTATTTCAGTTCGCAACTCTCTCCTATCGCCAGCCTGGTCGGTAGCACCGACAACGAGGCACTTGTTACAAGTGGCACCACGTCTGTTGTTTTTGCGTAACCGAATAATTCCATGGCCTCAGGATCAGCTTTACGGATCAAGGTTCGGCAACCCTGACGCAGAATCCAGTCCGTATGCGGACAAACACCTTTCCAACGACGTGCTGTTTCGAGCACAACCGCAGGGTGATCCTTAGCAATGTCGTTTAGATTATTGGCAACGCTCTTGCGCACATAAAGCGATGGGTCTGCCTTCAACCGTTCCAGAACAGGTATTACTAGAGTCGGGTCACGCTTAAACATCGGAAGTGACACTCCCCACGGCAAACGGGGACGGCAACCTTCGCTCGCAAGCCGTCGGACATGCTCATTTGGATGCTGCGACCAGATTCTCATCTGGCACATCACACGCTCTGGATCACTCAGCAAAAATGGTCTTATGGCGAATTCTGATGACGATTTTTGAGTGAACCGTTCCAGTGCTTTCATGGAAAGCTCCCAGTGTTCCACTTCCTGACCGTATACCGCTACGAAATCAGGTAAGAACAGGTACGGAAACCCAATACAGGTCTCATCCATTGCTGATAACACGTCAAGTGCCTCCTCATAACGAATCGAAAGATAGGCCCGAAGCGTCGCCGTTATTCGCCGCATCCGCGCTTTTAGCTCAAGTCCGTCCCATGGTTCGTCCATCGCTGTTGCGACAAAGCCCTCCATATCGAAAGCGTCGTACACAGCACGTACCTTCTCGCCGAAACGACGCAGAAATTCTTTATTGTACATTGCTTTCAATGCTTCTGCCATGCCCTCACCTCATCCTTCAAATTAAGAGATTGTTTGTGATAATCTATGCGAGACGGGTTTCTAGGCCCCTAGATAAGTAACTTTTAAACCTTCGGCATCCCCCCTTTATATCCTGCTCAAATCGTGAAAATTAACCAAAAAAATCGAAGAAAGCCAGATCGTTTTTTTACGACCCGATAAAATTAATTCCCCTTGACAACTGCCAGTTTCCTTAATCTCCTTCTTCTGGAACCGGATAAGTTATCTATCCATAATATAGAAGTGGATAAAGATTAAGGAGTGATCTCAATGTTTGGTTTTGGTCCATGGGGTTGGGGAGGTCCTTGGGGTGGTTTCGGCTATCGTCCATTTTGGGGTGGGGTTTTTTACCGTCCGTTCTGGGGCGGCTTCTGGTGGTAAATCTGGAGGAACTTCTTATTGAAAACTAAAGTATGATAAATTCAGACCAGGGGTAAAAGCCTGGTCTGAATTTTATGTTCATCAACCCAAGTTCGGGGCCGAGGACCGCAAGACCCTAAGCCTACGTCTAGCTAGGGTAGCAGTGAAAATAAAAGCAGGCGATTTGCCTGCTTAGGTCTACTAGGAATTATATCCCCATAAACTTCAAAACCTCATTCATCGTCTCGTACCTGTCACTTCCGGAAATCAATTGCGCTCCAGGATATGCAGGGCCACCAACTTTATATTTCTTCGTAGCGCAAGCCAAGAGCTCAGGAGTTACATTTTCGGTAGAGACAGTCGGAGCCTTTAAATAATCGGCCAAGTATTGAGCAGCCTTAACATCCGGCCCCACTTCGTAAATCACTAAATTTGCAAACACATTATTACACCCTATCTCCGGCCAACAGCCTGAATTATATTGTATCGTATCGAGGTCTACCGCAATTCCCTCCAAAGTCACGTCATTTTGATACTGGTAAATGTCATTGCCTGAGAAAATCATCCCGTTTGACCAGGCATACGTCTGCCAGTACTTGTCTGGCGCGTAGGATGATGCTTGGAGAGCTTGCAGCACGCTGTAGGAACCATAGGCACCTACTAGATATTGTCCCTTTAACCCATCTCGAACGCCACTAAAGTATTCAATTATTGCGGTCATATCACTAGCTTGGGCATCAAAGTCAACTGCGAAATATATTGCAGTACTATTTGGTGCACCAAGGTAGGCAGCCTCTTCCAAAGCTATCTGGGCATCAGATACACCTTTGCTGTAGCTAAAATACCCAGCGGTCGTCGGATTCGATTCCCAGATGAGAAATACCGACAGACCGCTGGCTTGAATTACACTTAGTTCATCTGGACTTAGTGATTTGCTCCATCCTTGTGTTTCATAACCAAGGTAGCGTCCTACAGCAACAATACCAGCAACTTTCAACGCAGCCGCTGTCGTTGATGTTAATGTTGTGGAACAGTCTATGGCTTCCACTGCACTGATCATCCTTTCTTTAGAGACTTCTTTGATTTTCTATTTCTCTACCAAGATATGCCAATTAGCCCTTTATTGCCTCTCAATAACGTGTTTTAGCCAGGCGTCGAGATTTTCGCCAATATTACCTTAATCATACGGCAGGTATTTTGGGAGAAAAACCTTCAAGCAATCAAGAGGTATCTTAAAATTCTGATCTAAAAAATAGGACTGGAGCAATTGCCCTAGTCCTATTTTTACTATTCTATATTTTCCACACCCATTAACAGGATCATGCTAGTTCCTTATTTAACAAGTCTAGTCAATATTAATTTTCTAACTTTTGGCCCATCTCTCAACAATCGCATAAAATGCACTTATTTCAACAGGTTTTGTTAGGTAATCATCCATACCGGCGTTAAGACATGTTTCCCTAAATCCTACTAAAGCATTTGCAGTCATGGCGATAATAGGTGTGTGCTTACCACTCTGACTCTCTAATTGTCGGATTGCTCCTGTCGTTTTGTAACCATCTAATACCGGCATCTGACAATCCATAATAATGACATCAAATTCTTGTCTCTGATAAGCATCTAGCGCGGCATTCCCGTCTTCTGCCAAAACAACTTTCCAGCCTTTACGTATTGAAAACTTTTCAATCACCATACGAATGATGTCGTCATCCTCCACAATTAGAAGTTTCAGCGACTTCTTTGCGCCACTATTTTCTATAGCTTGGCTTTCATTATTTTTGGAGTCCTCTCCCTCCTCAGTCTCTTCAAAAACACAAGTGAAATAGAATGTACAACCTTCTTCAAATGTACTTTCTACCCATATTTCACCCTTCATTTTCTCAGTCAATCCTTTGCAGATGGCAAGTCCAAGACCAGTGCCACCATAATTACGGGTAGTTGAGCTGTCTGCTTGACTAAAACTCTTGAAAATTTCCTTAATTTTCTCAGGTTTGATACCAATCCCAGTATCTTTTACTGAAAACAGCAATTGGATTTCTTTGTTGCCATAATCTGCAATCTTTCTAACTGTGAGATCAATTCTACCGGCATGTGTGAATTTCAAAGCATTTCCGATCAGGTTGGATAATACTTGTCTCAATTTAAAAGGGTCACCCATAAGTAGATCTGGGACATTTTCTTCGATATTAATCTCCAACTCAACCGATTTATTTATAGCAGCGGGGGTGAATAACATCTCGATATTACTAATCAACTCAGTCAATTTAAAATTTATTTTTTCAATTTCCAGTTTGCCTATTTCAATTTTCGAATAATCGAGAATATCATTAATTACTTTTAAAAGTAATTCTGAAGAGGTCATGCAAACCTTAATAAAGTGAAACTGTTCTTCATTTAATTCCGACATTTGCAATAGTTGCAAAATTCCTAAGACACCAGTCATTGGCGTCCTAATTTCATGGGACATATGAGCAAGAAAGTCGCTTTTTGCTATAGTAGCATTTTCAGCTTCTTCTTTGGCCTTGTTTAGCTCAGCTATGACCTCATAATGCTCTTGAATTTCTTCTTCAAGGACAGTATTTGTCTCTTCCAGTGTGATATTTGTTTTTACTAGTTGATTGTTTAGGTTTTTAATAGCATCTTCTGCTTGCTTTCGATGAGTAATGTCGGCAAAACTCACGAGACTCGCAACTATTTGTCCACTATTGTCTGTTACCGGGGTTCCGAAAACTTCCAACAATACTTTTTTTCCGTCAGGACGTACTACTACCATATCATTAACATAACTACTTTCTCCAGACATCCCCCGAACAATGGGCATTTTATCATCCGGATAAAGTTCATTGGTATTAAGTTTATAAACTGGAAAGGCCTTTGATAAACTCCCATGGCTTAGATCAGGTAAGAAATCACATCCCGTTAATTGTTTTGCGTGTTTATTTGTAAAAATTGCCTTCCCGGAAGGAGCCTCAATCATTGATACGCCAACATTTAAGTTGTTTAAAAGCGTATTCATGATCTGGTTCTGATCCGCTAAATCATTTTCAACTTTCGTTCGTTGCGCTATTTCATCTTGAAGCAAGGCATTAGTTTCTTCAAGATGATATGTCCGAGATACAACAATTTTTTCAAGGTCATTATTCAATTGTATAAGTTTATTCTCCGCTACTTTCTTAAGAGAAATATCATAAAGAGTAGAGCGGCTCATAATAAATTTCCCATTCTCATCTTTGATAGCAGTACCACTCACAAGAACCGGCAATTGCGTACCATTTCTATTTATCAGAGTGAATTCTAAATCTTTGACCCACCCAAACTTCAAATATCTATGAAAATTTTCATTGTAAATTCTTTGACTATCCGCAGTAATAAACTCAGTAAACTTTTTACCTATTATCTCTTCTCTTGTGTACCCTAACCATTTAAGCTCAGTATCATTAATTCGGATTATGATCCCATTTTGATCCAATGAGTGATATCCACAGGGCGCATTTTCATAGAGATCTTTAATCTCCAGCATTGAAATATTTAAGTTTTCTTCGATCCCCATTCTTTCCGAAATTTCTTCTTCTAGACTTGCATTCGTATCTTCAAGTTTATTATTTGCTTCATGAAGTAGATTATTAGTTTCTAGAAGTTGTACGGTTCTCTCAACCACCTTATTTTCAAGACTTTTATTTAATGCAATGATTTCCTCTTTGGCTTTTCTTTGATCTGTAACATCGTGCACAATGGAATATAATAGTTGTAAGTTATTAATAACTATGGGACCGCTATATACTTCAACACTACGGATTTCGCCATCTGATCGCCTATGTTCAAAATAGAATTGATGCCTGTTCTCATTTTTCGCATTATTCATTTCTTCCAAAATTTGTTCAGGCGTGAGTGTGTTAATTTGACTTATCTTCATCTTCAATAGATCTGTAGAACTATACCCATAAAAATGGCAAGCGGCTGAGTTGGCATCGATAATGGCTCCAGTTTCAGGATCAATCAGTAACATAATTGAGTGATTATTTGTAAATAAGCTAAAATATAATAAATCAAATGAACAAGTACTTTTATCTAGATTTGTTAAATTCTTCTGAATGATATCCTCATCTTTACTCATGAACCATTGTCCCCTTTTATTAAGATTAAAAATAATTACAAATTTTCCTAATATCACTACATTTAGAAGGCGATATCACCCATTAGATATTTGAATAGTACAATATTCCACATTTTCTGTCGTTTTCCTCCAAAGATGACAAAAATAATGCGTAAAAACCAATAGGATTTTTGACGTTTTATCTGCACGCAGTAATCCAAAACGAACGTCAACCTTCAGATCACAGATCATCAGCCAAAACTAGGAATCCCGCTGTATATTTTCAGCGGGATAATGTAAGGGCTCTGTGCAAGGCAGGTTTATTTTAATTGCTGAATAACCTCTTCAATATCTGGGAGTTGATGTATATCGTAAATTTTCATCCATAGAATCTTGCCGTTTTCATCAACAATCACATTTGCTCGTTCAGAAAATCCTTCTAATTCACGAAATAAGCCGTAGGCTTTGGCGACTGACCCATGCGGCCAGAAATCCGAAGGCAATTTAAGATTGGCAATCTTAAGTTCCTTGGCCCAGGCATTTTTAGAAGGAACAGGATCAACACTTAACCCCAATGGAATCGTATTAAGTGTTTCAAATCGCGCATAATTAACCTCTAGTGATTTCATCTGTTCAGTGCAAACGGGAGTCCATGCTAAAGGATGCCAGGAAAGTAATACTTTCTTGCCTTTAAAATCGTTTAGGCTCACCATATTACCACGATTATCCTTTAAATTAAATACTGGGGCATTAGCTCCGACTGTAATTAAATTTTCCATTGTTTTCCCTCCAATTAAATTCGTTACTTAACGACTGTTGACATAATTTCGTCCTTACTTAGATTTGGATTAAGGTCATTACTTGGATTACTAGAATTGAGATTAGAAGCTAAACTAGCTAAGCCCGAAATTCCACCTAAGCCCATCGTTTCGACCACAGATGAAGGCACTATAACCATTGCCCCTCTTTCTTTGATTCCTTCGTACAAAATATTCATCGCCCGAAGTTGAAGAGCCACTGGGTTATTTTGGTACGACTTAGCTGCTTCTGCAAATTTTTCTGCAATTTCAGTCTCAGCAGTACCCAATATAATTCTTGCTCTTCGTTCACGTTCTGCCTGGGCTTCGCGGCTCATGGCATCCTGTAACGCAGCTGGTAAAACCACATCGCGAATCTCGACTCCTGCGACATTCACTCCCCATGGTTCAGTCCGTTTATCAATGACCAGTTTGAGTTCACGATCGATCCGTTCCCGATCAGAGAGCATTTCCGCTAAATTTGTTCTGCCGATAACGTCCCGTAAAGCCGTTTGTGCTGACCAAAAGACGGCCTCCTTGTACTTAGCCACTTCAAGCGCTGCTTTTTTGGCATCTAAAACAGACCAAAACAAGACCGCATCAACATCAACGGGTACCGTATCTTTGGTTAAAGTTTGTTCAGCGTTAAACCCTGTAGCAATTGTACGATGATCGATCCAGTTGGTCACGGATTCTATGATAGGAATAACAAAAAACAAGCCGGGTCCTTCTAAGCGATTGAATTTTCCTACCCGAAGAATAACCGCCTTTTCCCACTGATCAGCAACTTTTACCCCAGAACCAATTACAACACTCAGAAATGCACCTATGACTAGCCAGCCAAACCAACCAGTAAGAAACGACAGTAAGACGCCAGCAATTAAGAATAGAAATGCCAACAACACCGATATTTGATTGGGTTTTTTGAATTCGAAATTCTGTATATTCATATTTGGAGCCTGCATTAAAATCACCTCATTTTCAATATTATCCATTTTTCTAATAATCTCTAATGCTCTACTATTCTAGTTCTTTCATGAACCTCTCAGCATCTCGCGGCTCCCAGACCCGGTCGATGAGTGGCGGTCGATCAGCCAACCAAACCAGGCGATCGGCGAAGGTTGGTTTTTCCACACGGTAGAAGATACCGATGGGTATTTTCTCTCCCCATTCCATTGCTTGCTCCAGCGCTCGGCTTAGATTACTCGTGTTATAATCCTCTGGTAATTCATAAACCCGATCTGCGTACCAACGATGAGTATTCACTTTATTGAAACTGACGCAAGGTTGGAGAATATCGATCAAGGCGTAGCCCGGATGGTTAATCGCTGCTTTCATTAGATTAATGAGGTGTTCCGGGTGTCCCGTGAACCCACGAGCTACAAAACTTGCTCCAGCCGCCAGAGCCAACATGAGCGGGTTAAGCGGTTGATCTATATTCCCTTGTGTCTGGATCCCAGTCACCTGCCCAAGGGCTGTCGTTGGCGAAGCCTGCCCCTTGGTCAACGCATAGATCTGATTGTCATGGACAAAGTGGGCTATGTCCACATTTCGTCGGATATTATGAATAAAATGATTTCCGCCCTCTCCATACGTATCTCCATCACCGGAATGAACGATCACCGTTAGTTCAGGATTGACTATTTTCGCCGCCACAGCTGGTGGCAAAGCACGACCGTGCAAGCCATTAAAAACATTGGTTCGAATATAATGAGGAAGTTTCGCTGCCTGGCCTATTCCTGATACCATCAGGATTTCTTCCGGTCGCTTATTTAACTCTAACAGGGCCGTTTTGATCGCTTTCAGAATAGCGAAATTCCCACAGCCCGGACACCAAGCAATTTCGTCGTCAGAATCAAATAGTTTTTGGTTCTCTGCTTCATTTGCCACTCGATATAACCTCCTTCACCCTATCCGAGATAAACTGCCCGCTCATAGGTCTTCCATCATAACGTAAGATGCTGTCCGTACAGGCTAGTAAGGTTTCCTGACGGATCAGAGTTGCCAGTTGACCCGTGGCATTTTGTTCCACATTAATCAGCTTTGTTACGTTAGGTCCCATATCCGTTAGAAGCTTTGTTGGCAAGGGATAGATATCTCCGAAGATTAACGCGCCAATGGAGTAGTCTTCCTCTAGGAGTTCGATCGCTTCCCGCACAGGTCCTGCGCTTGATCCCCAAGCTAAAAGCAAGATCTCAGGATCAGTCTGTCCGAAAACCCAAGGTTCCTGTGTCTCCTTCTTTAAATACTCTAAGCGTTGCATCCTTTTTTTCGTCATAGCGACCCGCACGTCGGCTGCTTCCGTAATATGACCGTCCTCAGTATGTTCATCACTATCCGCAAGAACGACCTGGGTTCCGCATCGACCGGGCAGTAACCGTGGTGAAATTCCGTCGTCTGTCAATTTGTAGCGTTGATAGTGTTCCTGTTTCTTCCAGACCTCTTTCCCTGCCAAGGCACGCTCAATTGTCAAACCGGAAAAATCAAACGGCGCTATCGTCTGATAATAATCCCCTAGATATTGATCTCCAAGTAGAATTACTGGAATCTGATATTTGTCCGCAAGATTGAAAGCTCGAACGGTTTGATAAAACGCATCTTCCGGATCACGCAAGGCTATAACCATCCGCGGAAATTCCCCCTGAGAAGCCGTTAAAACAAAACTCAGATCCCCCTGCTCCGTACGAGTGGGAAATCCAGTCACCGGACCCGGGCGCTGAATTTCGGCTATCACCAGTGGCGTCTCCGTCATCGCAGCTAAGCCAAGTCCTTCAACCATCAAGCAGAATCCACCGCCAGACGTTGCCGTCATGGCTCTAGCCCCGGCATAAGAAGCTCCAATCGCCATATTGATCGCCGCAATTTCGTCTTCGGCCTGTTCCACCACAATCCCGGCTTCTTCCATTTTGTCGGCCAAGTAGGACATAATCCCAGTAGACGGTGTCATCGGGTACCCAGAATAAAAACTTACCCCTGCAGCCAACGCTCCCAAGCCGATCGCTTGATTACCTGTTACCATAATTCTCGGTTGACTTTCGGGGAATTCGAGCTTGAATTGCGGTTCAACCAATGTGTAACCAATTTCTAAGGCCCGGCGGTTAACGTCAAAAATCTCTGACTTAAAGAGACTATGCAGCACCGGCCAGACCTTTTCAAAATCAAAATCGAAAAGACGTAAAACGGCGCCTGCAGCTACGGTCCCTTCCGTCAATTTTGTCCCAGCCTCAAGGGCCTTTTCTTTCAATGGAAGCCATAAAGCTTTTCCTTCACCAATTTCCGCACGATAACTCTCGTCGCCTATCAGTACACCCTGAGCAGACAACCGGGAAGAATGGACCTCCACCGTTCTGGAATCAAGTGCTAAGAGAACATCGAGAGTTTCGCGATGGGAGTAAAGCGGTCGATTCGCGAACCGTATCTGATGAAAATTATGCCCGCCACGGACACGGGACATATAATCCTTATGGGAAAAAACCTCGACCCCCTGTTTTTTTAGAATTAATTCCAGTACTTTTGCGACTGTGTCTACCCCTTGCCCTGCGGCACCACCTACTAAAATATTGAAATCCAAGTTTGCCCCCCCTTTTACTGCGAATATATATAAGACACCAGGCAAATTACCACATGGCGCCTCCCCGCTTAATATTCTTTTCTTAGACCAAATTCAGCGGATTCTACCCATTCTTCTGAGCGACTAAGAAGTGAGACTAATTGATCAATTATTTCGTAGTGATCTTCTTCTTGTTTCGTCAAGTATTCAAATAACATTTT
Source organism: Desulfosporosinus sp. (assembly GCA_031292095.1). Classification (GTDB taxonomy): domain Bacteria; phylum Bacillota; class Desulfitobacteriia; order Desulfitobacteriales; family Desulfitobacteriaceae; genus Desulfosporosinus. Next base: position 38,456 of record JARLHU010000114.1, on the reverse strand, counting down.
CGATTCCTCATCCGTTGCTTCGGAAAAGTATTTTTGATAAAGAGTTATACTTGCTTTTTCATTGTCTAAAGCCAGTCGATACACACCTAATTGATTAGGAATTTGGTTAATTTCGGGCTTAGTAGTCTCTATGTCAGTAAAAACGTTTTTGGCTTTTGATAGAGTTTCATTTTGTTTTAGATCACAAGGTAGCCTATTAGCTTTATTCTGTAAAACTTTTACATGCATACTTTCATCCTTTGCCAACATTTGAAAGACTATGCTTAAACTATTGTCTTTGTTGATTTCAGCTTGTTCGGTGTAATATTTTTCTCCTTCATGTTCCATATTGATTGCAAATTCGAAAATGTTCATAGATTTACCTCCCAATTGTAATCTTTATAAAAAACCAATACAACCAAATTCTTCTCTGACATATTCACACTATCTTTCTTTTTTTATGATGCCCAGTAGATACAAATAAAACTAATGTAAGCAAGAGAATACATAATAACTAGGATGATAACATTAAAAAATGTCATTATGATGACATTTTGCTTGCATTTAGGGGATATTCTCCTTGGGTTCCATTTTTCCTATCCATTTTTCCTATCCATTCCTCCACCAGCCACCAGCAGAATTTCTCGAACTTGATTGCCCCTTTGCTATTTCCCTTCGTAATAGTTGCGAAGATTTTCGGCAACTTGCTCAGTGTCAACTTTACGAGTAGCAGCCCCTGTATCCATAGCGGCTTGAGCAACCGCAGCGGCTACAGCCGGACCCACGCGCAAATCAAAAGCTTTAGGTATGACGTAATCTGCGTTCAGTTCATCACTACTTACTATTTCTGCTATGGCATAGGCAGCGGCTATCTTCATCTCTTCATTGATAACTCTCGCTCCGGCATCGATCGCGCCCCGGAAAATCCCAGGAAAGGCTAGAACATTATTTACTTGGTTTGGGTAGTCGGATCGTCCGGTTCCGATGACTGCCGCCCCGGCTTCTTTAGCAGCCTCCGGCCAGATCTCTGGGTCAGGATTTGCCTGTGCGAAGACGATCGGATCCTTTGCCATTGATTTTACCATTTTGGAGGAAACGAGATTCGCCGCAGAGACGCCAATAAATACGTCAGCGCCATTTAAAGCTTCAGGCAAATCGCCCTTAAGTAATTCACGGTTAGTTTTGAGGGCTATCTCAACTTTGTAATTATTCATCCCTTCAGGACGACCTTCATAGATCGTACCTTTGGTATCACACATAATGACATTTTGAAGCCCCATACTCATTAACAGTTTTACAATAGCCATTCCGGCTGCTCCAGCACCGTTAACTACGATTTTCACGTCTTTAAGATCCTTTTTAACAACTTTGAGAGCATTAACCAGACCAGCCATAGTAACCACTGCTGTACCGTGTTGATCATCATGAAAGATCGGTCCATCATAAATCTCTTTAAGTTTCTCCTCGATATAAAAGCACTCCGGAGCCTTAATGTCCTCCAGATTAATTCCACCAAACGTGGGTTCTAAAAGTTTGACGACTTCAATCACTTTGTCACTGTCCTGAGTTCCTAGACAAATTGGAAAAGCATCAACATTACCGAATGTTTTAAAGAGGATACTCTTTCCTTCCATTACTGGCATAGCTGCGCGGGCACCGATATTTCCCAGTCCCAAAACTGCAGACCCTGTAGACACTACGGCCACTAAGTTTTCTCGGTTCGTATACAGGTTCACCAAGGCAGGATTCTTGGCAATTTCTAAACAAGGCTCTGCAACACCGGGAGAATAGGCTAGGCTTAAATCATAACTGTTACGAACGGGTACCTTACTAACAACTGCAAGTTTACCCTTATTATCGACATGGAGTTTAAGTGCCTCTTCACGAAGGCTCATGGGTACACCATCCCTTTCTCTTAATTAAGGTTCTCACCCGACAGTGATAATTATTTCCCAAATCCAAGATTTAAGTTCATCATTTCAGCCTCATGTTTTACTGTTACCAGCTGCATAAAGCTCAGAAAAAGGTTCCGCCGCACTAACTAAAGTGGGGCGGAACCTTTTCTAACTTCGCACAATTAGAACACCCAGAACCTAAGATTTTAATATCCAACAGTAAACCTCTTTTCCTTGCGCATAACTCGTTGCCTCAAAATGACATTTCTGCCCTCCTAGCGGTCGGAAAGATGCTTCATCAAGGCTTCCCCTTCCTGAAAATGTTGGGCAAGAATCTCATGGACCTTCTCCAGAATCGTTAATACTTCAGGATATTTGATTCGGTACATAACTTTTAAGCCTACTTTAGTGGATGTAATAATTTGTTGTTTACGCAAAATACTCAAATGTTGGGATAAATTTGACTGTTCAATTCTTAAATCCTCGATTAGCTCACAAACACACACTTCTTCGCCGTCCCTCGCTAGTCGTTCGATGATACGTACCCGGGTAGGGTGTGCTAAAGCCTTAAAAAAATCACTCTTCATGGATACGATCTGCTCTTCCACAAAAAAACCTCAAATCTAATTTTTAATATTAATATGCCCATGAAGCAACTAATTAATAATATTATAATATATTTTCGGACCAAAATACAATAATTATTGGACTCTAATCCTTGAAAAGTATTTTAATGATCCCAGCTAAGAGCCCCAATAGGACAAATATGGATGGAATAACCGAAAGAATTTCTAGAAAATAACCATGGAGATTAACGCTCCTGCGATTATAATCCACAGAGTATCTATCTTGGTGAACCTCTGTACTCCAAAAGCAGCTAAAGCAAGTCCACAAGTAGGCAAATCCACTAACGAGCTACCCGTTAATTTAATAATAACTGCCCATAGCGTCCCAAAAAATGCAGCGACAATTCCACGGATTACCATTTTAAATTTATCTACCTTACCAGCCCGGTTATAAAGGTCTGAAACAATATTCACTACGGCAAAAGACGGTAAATACATATTCGCCATAGCCAGTGCCGCACCGAAGACACCTGCCACTTTATATCCGATAAATGCGGAAATAACAGTTACCGGACCAGGAGTTAATAAACTCAAGGCTAAAGCTACCCCGAATTCTTTGCTAGTGACAAAGTGATATTGATTAACCATAGCATCCTGAATGAACGGAAGCATAGCATAGCCACTCCCAAAAGTTAGCCCTCCGATTCCAAATAATGTGTTTCCTAGATGTTTAAATGTCGGATTGATAGAGTTAATTAAAAAATTAAAGATTATCAGGATAACAAGCATAATCAGCATACCCATGTACTTTTTCTTACTGAACTGGAATTTAATCGCAGAAACTACTCTTTGTGAAGACTTTTTTGCAGCCCAAAACTTTCTATCCATAACAGTTTTCCAGCTGGTTAATTCAGAAGTGAGGAAGGCAAAGATCAGGCTCACTCCTCCGGCTGCTAACAGAAGTACAAAAATATTTACCTTCAAGAAATACACCATGACAAACCCACCAACCGCTAAGACCGTCAGTTGAGGGGAATTTACTCCTTTTTTCCAGAGATCGATTATGGCATTTAATACTAGTCCTACAACTAAAGCACCTAATCCTTTAAATAACGAGGATACTAAAGGAACATTATTATAATTAAGATATAGGTGGGCAAGAACGACCATGGCGACAAAACAAGGAATTACAAAAAAAACACCCGCCACCAGTGCCCCCGGGAAACCCCTTAGATAATATCCAATGTAAATGTTTAGATTTACGGTTGGTGCCCCAGGTAAGAGTTGTGAAAGGGCTAGTCCGTTAAGGTATTCATCGTCAGTCAGCCAGTTCTTCTTGTCAACCAACGATTTTTTGGCTTCGGCTAGAGCTGCTAAACTATACGATACAAACCCAATATGAAGAAATGTCTTAGCGATTTCAAAGAGGCTCACCAATCGGGGTTGTTCCAATGACGGTTTATTCTTACTACCGGTTTTCATTTCCATGGTTTAACCTCCTAAGTACATAAACTGGTTTGAATAATAGCAGGGAATCGAACCACATTCCTCCAGAATTGAAGAACCTCTAATTTGGCAAGTCACCTAACAGAGCATGACATATAGATTCTCATCTCAATTACTATCACCATGCATATAGGTTCAATACATTTATATTCTACAGATTTTAATAATTTCCTCTTTAAATATAAAAAAAATTTTAAAGAAAATTTTACGAACCTATCTCAAAAAATGAAAATAAAAAAAACCCGTTCATTACAGGTAAAGAGTTCCATTTTTAAGTTAAAACCACTATCTAGCATAGTCACAAAAACAGCAGATTTATAGCAATCTGCTGTTTCAAACAGGCCCTCTCATTATAACTGGCAGGAGGTAGATCTGGCCTATATCAGGCTGTCTCGTTAAATAATGCCTCCTTTAAAAACTCAGTATATTCGGGGAAGTTAACGGTTTCTGGAATACCATTGGTCTGAGCTAATCCGTACCTAATAGTTCTCTTTATGACAGTATCAAAAACAGTAACATCCGTGTCAATAAACGACTTTCGAATATCCTGCATGACCGTGTTATGAAGGCTGGTATTCTGAACCATCGTTGCCAGTATGCCTAAGACTCTTAGTTGATGGTTAGAGCTTTTCTGAACTTCTCGTATGAACTCAAGCATATCCTCTGCACCCTTTACAGCCATACCTTCAGGTTGCATGGGGATCACGGCATCTGTTGAGGCATTCAAGGCATTTGCATTGAAGATACTCACAGTCGGAGGGGTATCAATAATGATGAAATCATACTTTGTGTCTATTTGGGCAATAGCTTTTTTTAAAAGAATATTGGGTTCTGGGTATAAATTGACATTAGACGGGGTTTGAACGGTTACCCAAAGATCGGCAAGGGAACGGTTCGACAAGTAGAGGTCTACCCCATGCGCACTCACTTTAATTTCCTTCATATCTACCAACCTAAGCAGCACATCCAACATAGTTTTCTTTAAGGCTTTTCTGCTGATCCCGAAACCCTCAGCCAACTGCCCTTGAGGATCGAGGTCAATGGCTGCTACTTTATATCCCATATTATGTAGTCCTACACTCATATTTATAGCTGTAGCTGTCTTTCCGACTCCTCCCTTTTGAGTGACAACGGAGATGACCCTGGCTTTTTTTAATGGTTGCTTAACAACGGATATAAACTTACTCTTCTTCATTAGCGCCTCCACCCCTTTTCTATATACATATATTACCATTTATGATATATGGAATCAAGATAAAGAATAACCCTTTTACGAGTAATGAACCGCGCTTACGATTGTCAAGTTAAGTTTGTTTTTCACATTCCAAATAGTATCCTAAAATACACCAAACCAATAACGATCAGGATCGTCGTTATCGGGAATCCAATTTTAAAGTAAGTGGAAAAACTTATATCTACGTTTTGCTTTTTGGCTTGTTCGACTACAATCAGATTGGCTATTGAACCAGTCAAGGTTAGATTACCTGCGAAAGTGCTAAAAACAGCCATACTTGCCCACCATACCTGCCCTGAAGAGGTCGGAATTAGAAATTTTAACATCATCACCGCCGGCACATTACTTACGACATTGGAAAATAAAATAGTCAATACCGCAAAGAGTGGGAGGCTCCGTATATGCTGAACAAAATCAGGATTTAGCAGTCGTCCGATCAGCCCACTTTGTTCCACTCCGCCGATGATCACGAATAATCCAATAAATATGATCAGAAGATTAAAATCTATTCCTGCATACACCTTGTTCGGTTTGAGACGCCTAGTTACTAAAAGAAGCGAAGCACCTAAAATGGCAACGATGGCAGGATCAAAACCTGCCAGAAAGCCCAGCAACACCAAGGACATTACTATTAAACCTTTCCTAATTAAGTAACGGTTCACAACCCCAACTAAAGGTGAGCAATCGGGTAGAAGGCCATTGAGCTCCTCTCTGTATACCCAAGCGATGACCAAGTAATTCAAAATAAGTCCTACAACGGACAAGGGCGCGGTCACTGCCATATACCAAGAAAAAGACATGTGGGATAGACTCCCGATGAGAATGTTCTGTGGGTTACCTATCAACGTTGAGACACTACCGATATTTGAAGCGGTAGCTACTCCTAATAAATGTGGAACCGGATTAAGCTCCAAGCGCTGACAAATCAAGATTACGATTGGGGTAAAGAGAAGACAGACAATATCATTAATGAAGAAAGCAGATAAAATTCCCGTTGCTAGTATTACCCAAAACAGCAATTGTTTTTTGGTGTGTAGCTTACTCATTGAATAATTACCGATTAGTTGAAATAGACCTGATAAGTTTAAGTAAGACGCAATAATCATCATAGAAAACAAGAGAACAATAGTCCTATAATCAACTGCTCTGACAGCCTGATCAAAAGTCATTCCCGTGACAACTGTCAGGGAAGCACCAATGATGGCAATTCCTGCCCGGTCCACTCGAAAAATAGGACTTTTTCCAACTGTAAATACGAATAAAGTTGCTATAAGTATTAAAGTTGAAACGATCATGAAGAAGTTGAAGTTGCCAGCTGCTTCAACTGATTTGCCAGATACATTCCAAGACCAATAACGCTCTCGATATGCAGTAGTGGTTCAATGGAAGGGTCGTAAAGGATGGTGGCGTTGGCAGGAATTTCTTCGTCTCCTTCCCAGATAGTCACACACAAGGGAATTTCGGGAAAAGCCTGAAAAATGGCGGACGCATCGCCGAAGGACGCCGGTTGTCCGCCCAAGGCTACCGCACTCACCAATAATTGTTTGGCCTGATTACCAAACGCCTTTATGAGACCTATGATTGAATTTTTATAAAACGCAGGGTAAAACAACCCGCCGCTCGGTATTTCTTTGAGACTCACCCATTTTTTAATTGAGGTTTGGAGAGGGTGTGAATATGCCAGGTAATTAAGCATTATTATGGAGGCCATAATTTCAGGTACATGTCCGTCTGTTTTCCTGTAGATCGTTTCGTTATTGCAATCTAAAATATACTCTGAATTAAAGAACGACACGACGAATTGACGGGTGTCGTTACTATAGGTTACAGCAAGTTGTGTGGCAATTTCCTCCGGCACCTTTCTTTTCAAGTCCTGCCACCATTTATCATAAGCAATTCGGTAATTAGTTTCCATCTTTAACTCCTCCGCTTCAATTTAGTTCGTGCTTAATGCTTGGTTTCAATATCGTGTAACATAGAATCGCTCCAACTTCAGCGACAGCGATGACTATGCCCATGGGTACCGCTGTATTTCCACCGCCAATACCTACGAGTGGAGCAACAATCGCACCAATCACAAATGAAAATAACCCTAGCAACGCCGAGGCACTACCTGCCGAATGACCATAAGCCTCCATGGCTAGGGCAGAGCCTGCAGTCGATACGATTCCGACACTGGATACCACAATGAACAAAGGTAATAAGATTGCGGAGAGACCCGCTCCGAGCAGGATCATTGTTAACAAGCCGATCCCACCTATTGAAGCTAGGATTAGACCACTAAGGTAGAGCTTGGTTCCGTTAATCCGACTTGCCAGTCTACCGGTGATTTGGCCAGCGATGATAATGCCCAACCCATTGATGGCGAAGAAAACGCTAAACATTTGAGGAGAGGCACCAAAAATATTTTGGATAACAAAGGGGGAACCCGATATATACGCAAACATCGCTGCCATGACGAGGCCTTGAGGCAAAGCATATCCCATGAAAACACGGTCGCTGATAAGCACGCGAAATGTGGCTATTGTATTAATCAGACCAGCTTGAGAGCGATGTTGGCGAGGCAATGTTTCAGGCAAAGTAAAAAAGACGGTAAGGAGCATGACAATACCGACCAGGCTCAAAACAAGGAATACCCCCCGCCAAGAGGTGAACTGTAAGAGCTGACCACCGATAATTGGCGCAAAAATTGGTCCGACTCCATTGACCAACATTAAAAGAGAGAAAAACTTTATCATCTCTGAACCGGAGTAGAGGTCCCTAACTATGGCGCGCGATATAGCAATGCCCGCAGCGCCCGCGAAACCCTGAATGAAGCGAAGCAAAATTAAGCCCCAGATGGAGGGGCTTAAAGCACAAAGCAAGGAGGCGGCAGTATAGCTAACCAATCCGATTAGGAGAGGTATACGACGTCCGCGTATATCACTTTGTGAACCAGCAACTAATTGCCCAAACGAGAGCCCGAGTAAGCAAGCTGTTAGACTGAACTGAGCAAGGGATGTGCTCGTGTGCAAATCTTTGGTCAAAATAGGTAGAGAAGGTAAGTACATGTCGATTGACAAGGGCCCGAAAGCCGATAGTGAACCTAAGACGACGGCCATCCATAACCGACGCGATTGCGAGACTACAGAGGAAGAAACCTCAGCATGATTTTGACGATTGTTCATGTACTTTCTTGATCTCCTTTGCTGTATGAATTATATCGACGCTTAAAAGATTAAGTCGGTATTCCGGCTTAATCTTTTGTTAGAGAATTTTATTATATCATTGACCCTCAGTAGAACAGAACGTTTATCTAAACAACTATCCCGAAGGCTAGTGCTTTGATAAATTCAACCTGAAAATCTTTCTTAGTGGATAATTCAATGTGCTCAGCCCGCAGGGCCAAAAACTCAGCTCTGGCTCTTTCCTCCGTCGAAAGCAAAGCCATTTTAGCCCCGTCGCCTGCGGCATTACCAATAGTAGTAATTCGAACCAACGGTAGAGACGGGAGTAAGCCGATTTTTAAGGCACTTTCTTTCTTAATATAGTTGCCAAAAGCCCCTGCGAGAAGTATCCTATCAATCTCTTGTGGACTACTTCCCATTTCCTGCAAGAGAACCATTATCCCCGCCATAATAGCACCTTTAGCTAGTTGCAGCTCCCGAATATCTTTTTGGGAAAGCACAATATCCTCACCCGAAGCTGAATCCTTACCCCACACCAGCACAAACTCGCTCGCCCGCTCGGTTTGGCGTAATCGCTCACGTACCAAGGGAGGCAACTTTGCTAATTGGTCAGATTTATATGCGTACCGTCCGGAGGAACCAATAACCCCAACCTTTAACATTTCGGCAATAGCATCAATGAGGCCAGAGCCACATAAACCACGCGGCTTACCTCCGGCAATAACTGTCAACTTGACGTCCTCATCTATGCTCACCCCTTCGATGGCGCCCTCAGCAGCCCTCATACCATATTTAATTTCAGCTCCTTCAAAAGCCGGTCCGGCAGCCGTTGAACACGTGAGAATTCTCCCTTTACCCGTCAGAATTATTTCCCCGTTTGTACCAATATCAATGATTAGACTAACCCCCGGTAAGCGATCTGCTTTCGCTGCTAACATTACTCCCACTGTGTCTGCTCCAACATAACCTGCCACATTGGGGAGCACCACCACGTTTCCTGTGCCGAGAATACTGAGTCCCAATTCTCTTACCTCTACTTTGACTGTCTGCCGAAAGACTGGGATAAAAGGAGCTGGGGCCAAGAAAGTGGGATCAATTCCCAGAAATAAGTGGGTCATCGTCGTGTTACCCACTACCACCGTTTGATAAATTTCTTCTGGGCTCACTCCGCTTTCTTGGCTCAGCCGAGTAATAATTCCGTTTAGACCGTTCATCACCTTTTCTTGCAATTGGAGCAGGTTTTCAGGGCCTTGCGAAGCGTGAGTTATTCGAGAAATTACATCAGCGCCGAATACCTGCTGGGGATTTGTCACTGCGCCACTGGTGACCACTGTTCCATTGTTCAAATCCATTAAATAAGCGACCACCGTTGTTGTTCCAATATCGATTGCCAGGCCGTAACACCGTCCCGATGTATCGCTAGGTTCCACAGCCAACAGTCTGTCTCCTTCTACCACCGCAGTTACTTGAAACTTTCCTTGACGTAAAATCTTAGGTAAAGAAGCCGCCACTGAACGGCTAAAGCCAATTCCTGCAACCGGCAAAGCGGCCAACAAGCGCTCCCAGTCCGGCGTCTGATCCGCAACACTTGGCCCAGTCAAGGTTACAGGATATTTTTGTATGCTTGGCACTAAAGAAGTAGGTACCAACCCGACGAAAGCAGTCTTCCTATCATAAACATCTAGTCGGTCCTGCAGATTAACCTTCGTATCCTGTGTGAGGGAACGCTGACACGCCAAAACCCAACCTGCTTCTAGTTCTGAAGCACTTAAATTTCTCTCTTCAGCCAACGAAGGCAGAGATTTGCCGTCCTCCAGAACCTGTACTTTGCATTTACCACAGATTCCTTTGCCACCGCAACTACTATCTATTTGCACTCCAGCCAAAATCGCCGCTTGTAAGACAGTTATCCCTGCTGAAGTTTGAACCACTTTGTTTGAGGGTAGAAAGGTGATCTTAATCAATTCTGAGACCGCCTCCTTTGGATAAAAATAACCTACTTACCCCGCTAATGCTCATTAATGAGATGGTCCACTCAGACCAGGGGCTTTACTGCTTACCGCAGTATCCAAAAAGCAGCAGGATATTCTCTACCCCACTCACTTTGTCGATTTCCTGTTGAATTCCAAATCTGAAATAATTCCCATCCTGCCAACTATATAAGGACATCTCTACGTCGTATTTCTCCACTCAAAGTGCTTTAACCTGCTTCTAAAGAACAAAAATTGCTGTAAATTTCATGCCACATCGAGAAATGGTAGAACTAGTCAGAGACCATACGGCCTCTAACTAGTCTTATGAAGAGCATATGGGCTCACGTTCCATTTGCTTATTCTACCAATCCTATAAACTGAATATTTCGTTGGCTATTCTTACTCCATCAGTGGCAGCAGTAGCAAAGTAATCCGCTCCTACATAGTCTCGGACAACTTCAGTGATATAGTTACCGCCTATTAATATCTTAGTATCCAAGCCTGCTGTTCTAATTGCCGCAATGGTATCTTTCATGGATTCTTGGCATCCAGTTAGGAGCACACTCATGCCAACAAGAGGTGCTTGATATTTTCGAGTGGCGTCAACAAACTCCTCTATCGGGACATCCACTCCCAAGTCTATGACATTATATCCGGACCCTTTTAACAGCATAACAACGATGTTCTTTCCCAAATCATGGATATCACCTTTCACAGTACCGATCACAATGTTCCCCTTATATTCGGCATTGCTGCCGAGAAGGTATGGTTCCAAAACAGCCATAGAATCTTGCATGATTTCGCCACACATAATCAACTCACCTAAAAAATATACACCTGATTCGAAACGGTTACCAGCCTCTGCCATACCTTGTTGTAGTGAATTCACAATTTCTAATGGAGCCACTCCGCTTGCCAAGCGCTCCTTAACCAATACTGCTACTTGCTCCTCTTCTAATTCAGAGATCGCGATAGATAACGAATCTGTAAGCATGGTTCATCCACTCCTTTATAGACTATAGATTTCAGCCGTATAAATCTCTTGATTAATTAGCGCTGCGCCCAAAACCAAATATAGTTATAAGCAAAGTCATCAAGCTTTTCCCATTCTTTTTTAGCGATTTCCTCATTGCCGGGAAACGTTCCGAACTCTTCCATTTTGACTTCCCAAGGCACACAGACACCCGGAGCTGGAACTAAGAGTTTCTCTTTTTCAGACATTTATTTTCCCTCCTATCGAATTAATAAACACCATACTCTCTAGCAGCTTCAATCATTGCAATGACATTTTCTTTTTTGGCATCTCCCATGACTACTCCGCCGGAATCCAGGATAAATCCTCCATCACCGGCCAACTCATCAATCACTCTTTTGATATGCTCTTTTATTTTTTCTGGTGTTCCATACGTTAATAGCGTCGTAGGGACACCTCCTTGAAGGCAGAATCTACCACCGAGAATTTCTTTGGCCTTTTTAGGATCGGTAGTGTCAATTTGAAAAATAATACTTTTATCGGGCAGTTCAGCGATCTTTTCAAGATACGGAGTCCAGTCCCCTTCCGCATAGAATAACATCCTCTTCCCTTGCGCCCACAAGCCTTCGATCGTTGCCTTCAAAGAAGGCCAGTAGAAGGTATCCCATTGATGAGGATTAAGGAACGGATAGGCTCCACGGTGAAGTGGGGCGAAACATGGGAAGCGCCGATCTGCTCCAGCTCCAGCAAGACCACAATTAACATTATGAGGGGTGATTGAGTTGCAAGCAGCTAACACTTTTTCCGGTCGTCGACGAAGATCCAATAGAACCCCTTTCATCCCTCGCAAAGCATCACCTAAGGTATCAAAGGGAGCTTTTGTGAATCCTGTCGTTTGTCCAACAACCCCATGCTCAGCGGTCCATTTTCCCCATGCCGCCCCCATAACGCCACCAGCGATGGCAAAGGCAGCCGCCCCTTTAATCAAGGCCACAGTGGCTCGATAGGACCCTGGATTTGATAGTTCAGAGCTAATGCGAGGTAAATAGTGGGTAGCAAGCCACTCTGTCGGGCTGGCAGTAAACTCGTCGTAATCTTCTGCTTTCATATATTCCTGTTCATTAAACTGGAAGGTTGAGTTTTCCTCCACTCCAATCCCGGGAAACTTATATAATTTCGAACCCATCGCATCAAACATCGGAGGCCACCATAAGGTGGGACCACCCTTAAAAACATCGAAATCAAGGTCAGGTAACATTTCACTTACGATACTGTTACTTTTCTCCAGATCGTAATATATCTCTTGAAGAGTGTTACCTGTGTACTTGCCTGCCCATTCGCCTATTCCAAACATTACGGGAACAACATCAGGTTTCCCACAGTCCATAGCAATAGTGTAGCGTTCTAATTTCTTTTGATAAAGCATTTCCTGTTCATTCATACTTTCTTACCCCTTCCTACTTTCGTAGATACTTCTCATTTTTTACTTTATATAGAAGAACACCTTAGTCTTCTAAAACACCGCCACGATATGCTTTTAAATACTTTTTACCAAAACGATCATTACCCAAGATGAAGTCATTCGTAACAACTGAGGTCATGATTTTCCGATCCAAAGGGTCAAGTATAGCAGCGTCCATGCCATAAGCCATGCAAAAGGTCAAGAAGTGACGATTAATAATCCTTCTATTGGGTGTATTAAATGAAATGTTACTTAAACCAGAGACTGTTTTTACATCAAATAACCGCTTGATTTCAGAGAGACACTGGAAAAACATGGTTGCATTGAGGTGGCTTACAGCCTGGGGAAGCACTAGTGGATCGATATACAGTTTTGTTAAATCGTAATGCTTCTGTGTCAATATCTCTACAATTTGTTCAGTAAGTTTAATTCTCTCTGCAGCTGTTTTCGGAATGCCACTGTCATTCAAGGTCAAAGCAATTACCGAACATTGGTATTCAAGAACAAGTGGTAGTACCGCTTCGAGGCGATTATTCTCCAGAGAAATGGAGTTCACTAAAACCTTACTTTTATCCCCTTTAACCGTTTCTAAACCTTTTTTAATGGCTTCAGCCGAAGTGCTGTCAAGACATATTGGCACATCGGTGACTTCTTGAACCACTCGCACAAGCCACTCCATATTACGGACTTCGTCCCCTTGCGCAGTATTCAAATCTAAGTAGTCTGCTCCTGCCACCACTTGTCTGAGTGCTAAATCTTGAACAGCTGCGGTATCTTTATCATTAATGAATTGACGAACACTAGGAATCGAACTATTTAACTTTTCACCAATAATCAACATCTTAATAACCCTCCATGCGTTGGTTTCAAGCATTTCCATTACAAAGGGACATATCATAGATCGCCAAGCATCCCCTCCTTCATGAAGCAACGTTGAACAAGATTAGTCCTACATAAGAAACTGTATTTTTACCATTGTAATAGGGAATTCCACAGGCTTTTTCTAGGGCCATGACGTCAATTCCGTTTGCTTCAACGGAAGACACTGCTTTATCGGGAAACCGACATATCTCACCGTCGAGAAAGGCACATTTTTCACAGTAAGTACAAGGACCAGCATTTAGTGGGAGAATTTCTTCAAAACTATAATTTTTCTTCATACTGTCCAAGATATTTCTGAATATCTCGGTATGATCTAGGGCTGCTGCCATCATACCTTTCCAGTCAAATGAACTTTTTAATTCATGTACCGACTGGATTAAAAGTCCTTGTTGAAATCTCAGAGCTCTCTCTTTTGCATCACGAATAGGACCAAAAGCGGGTGGGCACATCCAGTTCTTGTTGTATGATCCGCATATATTCTGTTCGCACTGCTTCCTGAAATCCTCATTGAATAGTATGTTTTTTACTTTTGCTATAGCGGCATGCGTTGCATTTAAAGTCTTCGCATCTCTGATCAGATCATTAAAATCAATTTCCAAATTCAACCTCACCTCAAAACCAGATAATACGTTTCATCATGTACCAAGAGGTCTTGGCACATACGCCCCTTATGTGATTTACAATTAAATAATTAAATGTACAGATGTATATACAAATTAAAAAGTAAAAAAATTATTATCATTAATAATAATAATATGTATATACAACTTAATTGGCTAAATATTACCATAACTTCTTTAGGTAGTCAATAGAAAAGTTGTTTTTCTGGAGTATGTTCAGTTTCATTATTCTGAGACTGAACATACTCCTTCTTTTATAATTTGACGATAGATTTTTAAGGCTTTTGTTACATCATTCGCGTAGAAATCTGCGCCAGTGAATTCTTTTACTTCTCGATTGACTGGATATCCACCAACTATAACTTTGACCTTGTCCCTCAGACCTACTTCAATTAAAAGGTCAACTACTTTCTTGATCGAATCAATACAAGACGACAATAAAACACTAATTCCTAATATAGATGCTTTAGTTTCGTTTACTGTTTGAACAAATCTCTCTGGCGTTACATTGACGCCCAAATCGTATACTTGAAAACCTGAAGAACGTAAAAGGTAGATAATAATATTCTTACCAAGATCGTGAATGTCCCCTTCAATCGTACCCATTATAATCGTAAAGCCATTATAAGAATCATTGACAGGGATATGGGGCTCTAAAATCAGCATAACTCCTTTGAAAATCTCTTCCGACATGATCAGGTCGGACAGATAATAATGACTATCACTATATTTCATCCCAACAACCTCTATGCCTCGACGGCAACTTTCCACGATTTCCATAGAGGTATAACCGGCGTTAATTCTTGTTTCTACGAGCGAAAGGGTTTTTTCTTCGTCAAGGTCGGCCATAGCTAGTTGTAGTTCGTCTTCCAAGTAAAGGACCCCCAATTAGCTTACTCTTTTTTATGCCATCCATCATAACTGGTCAACTTATATCGATCTCCACGGTAAATGGATTTACTCCAACCCACAGGCCGAAGATCAGGGTCATAGATTGTTTGTTCAATTAGAAAAACAGGTGTGTTAGGAGCAATCCCGAGAATTAGGGCTTCTTCCTCAGTGCAACTCGCAACCTGCAAAACTTTTTTTGAACTAACAGGCACGTATTCAGTGTGCGCAGCAATTAAACCTGGCAAACTGGGATCTTTGAGTTCTGTTTCAAGGATCGGTGTACTCTTACTATAAATTGTATATTTCACCTCATAGGATAGTCGATCGTCTTCAGCAGAAAGCACCGTCCTAAAATATAAGAACCTTTTATGTTCGTCGCTTATTTCAAACTTTGCAAGTAGAGTCTCGTCTGCCCGTACAATTCTAGCTTCTATAAGTGTCGTTTTATAGCTTAAACCTCGTCGTTTGATTTCTTCATTAAAACCATTTAATTCGAATATTATGTTATCTAGTTTAGGCGTGGCAACAAATGTGCCTCTACCTTGCTGCGCATAGACCATGTCAGCCGACACTAGTTCGGATATAGCTCTTCTAACTGTCATACGGCTTATTTCGAAGTGAGTGGCGAGTTCGTTTTCAGTTGGTAAGGCCTCACCTGGTTTTAAGTCACCCCGGCGAATTTGCTCTTTCATTAACTTATAGAGCTGATAGTAAATTGGAATTACCGAACTTTTATCAATTGACGCTTCTTCTTGTATCACCAAAAACACCTATTCCTAATTGAAGTTGTCTATACATCTAAAACCATACTTATTTTACTATGCAGTAATTAGGGTGTCAACACGATTAGTTTTAATACACGTCAATTAGCATATGTTAATCACTTGTTGACCAAGTTGAGTTCCTGCCAAACTCAATTGCTACTAATCATATGAACAAAGCTCATGCCATTGTTTTCTGCATCGCCAATTTCTAAACTTTTGGGAACGCGAATATATACCATAGCCTCCCCGAAATTTGTTGACAACCCATTGCCATACCCCATAGTTGGGTTTTTGAATTGATTGACAGTAAAGTCCGCATTACATTGCATAAAATTCAGCGACTGATGAGTCGATTTCAAAGACAACGTTCCATTTTGATAAATGATAATTGGCGGTAAAATAAGTTTTGTAAAATCAATTGCTCCTTCTAATTGAGTTGCGCAGTATGTGGAGACTTCAATTTTTCCGTCATCAGCATTCTTTCTTGCGACGAAAATGGGATAGTTCCAGGAATTTGATGCTACTTTAAATGCTAATTTCTTTGTTTCAATGTTAAATGTACGACTACTATTTTTATAAAGCCCTGGTTGATTATCTAAGTTTCCTCCAGGTGGTAAATGGTTATTATATAAATCAAGGATAATGTTTTCTGATAACGCTTCTGTTTGACTGCTATAATCAACAAATTTGTTGAAACCATCTTTTGGTAACAAATATAAGGTCGGAACTGCCATTAATAGAATCCCTAGATATACACCTGATAAAATCAGGTTTCCTCTCCATGATAGCCGAGTAATTCTATTTTTTTTATTAATAGACGCTATAGCCATAACAATCAGAAATAAAAGTATTGGTAATATTGTCATCATTGACTAACCTCCATTCTGTTTGATATTAATATACTAACCCCAAATAAAATAATAGCCGAAATAATGACTTTTAGTACAAACATTGATAGAGATACTTCAAAAGCAAAAAATTTATAAACAGACAGGGCAAACTTGGTGTGGACTCTTAATACTCCCAGAATTACTGCCGGAATTATTATTACAAAAGCCGTATTCAGTTGGACTAACACCCCGATCAAATAACCAAATGCCGAGATTAAGAGCATATATAAAATTGCAACGAACATTCCAAGCAGCAGATCCCCATAGGCTAAGAAAAATCCGTTGAAAACGATTTGTGATCTATCAACCGTGAAATACGTTATTATCCTCAGGAGCACACCTATAAGTGAGGAAGTGACACCTCCAAAAACGCCGGCAGTCATCAAAAAACCTACGTTTGATAGATTCCCTGAGAGCCTGTTCGTCACAAGAGGAAGTTCCATTTTTTTGTATGGCTTTGTGCTTAGCTGTATAGCTAAAAACATTATCCAAAATAGCGAAAATACAATCACAATATTTGAAGAATAACTCTTCACCGAAACAGATAATTCTCCATTTCCCCCTGAACTTCCGCCCACTCCGCCCAAAGAGAAAATCAGAGCCATCATTTGTACAATAATAAGGCTATGTACCAAACTGGAATAAGCTTTGAGCTTGTAAAAATATTGTTTACATGAAATTGATAGAAGGTTAACTTCGTTTGAAGACATCATCAATTCCCCCTTTAGTTTTTGCCGTTAAGTAAACGCACAGATCATCCGTTGAAACCGGCAGTACCTCTAGGCCACTTTGTCTTACTTGTTCAAGCGGTTGTTCTAATAATTCCTTTCTGATAACAACGTATAAGCTGCCTTTAGCAAACTCTTCTTGATAGATGATTTCCTTGCCTTCGACAAAACTCAGCACGGCTTGGGCATTTCCTCTTATCCCCACAGCGAATTCCCTTAATTCAGTGGCCGGAAGATGTAAACGCTTTGTTCCGTGATTTATCAAAAGAATATCCTCTAATATCTCCTCAAGCTCACTTAACAAATGACTTGATAAAATGATCGTTCGTGGGTATTCAATATAGTCTTTAAGCAAAGCCTTATAAAAGTCCTTTCTAACTGCGGAGTCCATACCTGTGGTTGGCTCATCAAATATAGTTAGCGGGCAGCGCGAGGCAATACCGAGAATGCTATTAAATGTACTTTTTGTGCCCTTTGATAAATTACTGTGCGCTTGTTTCGGATTAAATGAAAAATAGTCAAATAAACCACTTGCCAGGCCACTATCCCAATTAGCATAAAAGTGAGCCACTTCACCTAATATATCTTTAAGTGTCAACGAATTTGGAAATGTCATAGTGTCATCTACAAAAATTGTCTTTGCTGAAACATCTAAGCTATTAAATGGGTTTTGGGAATAGACCTTGAGTTCACCACTTGTAGGTTTTATATATCCACCAATCATCTTTAACAACGTTGTTTTTCCTGCACCATTTCTACCTATAAGGCCAGTAATTTTGTTTTCTTCTATTGCAAAGGATAAATGATCAATTGCCTTAATCTTGCCGTAGGACTTAGTAATATCTCTGCCTTGAATTATACTCATATCTATTCCTCCTTTCTTTCTTCTCTTACCTTTTGGAGCATCCTAATAAGCTCGCTCTCGCTCACATCTAACCGTTTCGCTTCTATAACTAACGCTTCTATCATCTGCCCTAAAATCTGATTTCTACGTTTACTTAAAACAAACTGTTTGGCATTTGGTGATACAAACATGCCTAGTCCTCGTTTTTTATAAATAATGTTCTCTTCGGCCAAAATATTCAACCCTTTGGAAGCGGTAGCTGGGTTTATTGTAAACATATCTGCGAGCTGATATTGCGAAAAAATACGTTCATCTTCCTTAATGTGATTGTTCAGTATTTCTATCTCCAGCCATTCGGCTATCTGTACATATATGGGTTTCATACTATCGGTATTTAGGATCACGATTCCACCTCCTTAACCTTTGAAGTATAGTGCATTAGTACTATAATGCACTATACTTCAAAGGTTAATAATTGTAAAGAACAAAGTGAACTCGTTCATGCATTAGGCAAGTTTGGACCGTTTGTCAAGGGACCGTATACCCCTTTATTTTGATAAAAAGATAACGAGGCTGAAAGCACTCGCTTTCAGCCTCGTTGTTTGTGATTGAATTGTTTATCCCTTAATGAAAACATTAGCAGGTTTGCGACTTGGAGGAACCAGTTTGACCTTAGACGATGATCTTTTCAAATTTCACCTCTCCGTTTGAGTAGTCACTAAACTTGCTCCGCCATATTTATCTCTCAAACGTGGTTTTTCAATCTTGCCGGTGGGATTGCGCGGGACATCGTCAAAAATTATTTTGCGGGGACGCTTGTAACGCGGCATTGGAGCACAGAATGACTTTATTTCTTCTTCAGTACACTTACAACCCTGTTTAAGTTCTATGATAGCAGCAGCGATTTCACCCAAACGCTCATCCGGCAAGCCAATGACCGCGACATCTTTAATTGCATTATGCCCACGAATAAAATCTTCGATTTGTACCGGATATAAGTTCTCTCCGCCGCTAATAATTACATCTTTTTTCCGATCAACCAAATAAATAAAGCCGTCTTCATCCATCCGGGCCATATCTCCGGTAAACAACCAGCCATCTTTGAGTGCGACCGCAGTCGCTTCAGGATTATTATAATAGCATTTCATCAGGCCCGGCCCCTTGACAACTAATTCCCCAACCTGTCCCTGGGTTACAGAGCATCCATTCTCGTCGGTAATCTTGACTTCCCAATTGTGACCGGGTATTCCGATAGCGCCGACTTTATGAATATTCTCAGTTCCTAAATGGACTCATCCGGGACCAATAGATTCGCTCAGTCCATAGTTCGTATCATAAAGATGGTCGGGGAAAAATTTTTTCCAGCGACGAATTAAGCTGGGTGGAACCGGCTGCGCCCCGATATGCATCAACCTCCACTGGGCGAGATCATAATCTTCCAGCCTCACATCTCCTCTTTCTATAGCATCCAAAATATCCTGTGCCCAGGGAACCAAAAGCCAGACAATCGTAATTTTTTCTTCAGAAACTGTTTTGAGTATCCATTCAGGCTTCATTCCGCGCAACAATACTGCTTTGCTCCCCGACAGTAAACTGCCGAACCAATGCATCTTGGCGCCAGTATGGTACAGCGGCGGAATACACAAAAAATTGTCTTCCCGATTTTGACTATGGTGTTTGTTTTCTGTATAACAGGCTGACATCAAACCTTGGTGCGTATGAAGAATTGCTTTCGGAAAGCCCGTTGTCCCCGAGGAGAAATATACTGCCGCATCATCTTTGTCCGTGAGTTGAATTTTTGGTGCTTCTGAGGAACAATTGGCCGTAAGACGGTCATAATTTTCGGCAAAAGAGGGACGGTTTTCTCCAGAAAAAAAGATGGTCTTCACTTTTGATATCTGATCATAAATTGTTTCCACCCGACCGATGAATTCAGGCCCGAAAATCAAGACAATAGTTTCGGATAAATCAAGACAATATTTTATTTCCTCAGCCGTGTAGCGAAAGTTTAATGGTACCGCGATAGCGCCAGCTTTTAAAATTCCAAAATAAATCGGCAGCCATTCTAGGCAATTCATTAACAGAATAGCAACCTTATCCCCTTTTTTTATCCCCCTCTTCAGGAGTAGATTAGCCATTCGATTTGCCTTTTCGTCAAATACACGCCAAGTCATTTCCCGTCGGTATTCACCAGCAGGGTTGTTTTCAATCAGTTCGTATTCTCGCCAAGTGACATTGTGACTTTCCTGGAGATCCAGGTTAATTTCAGTCAGGCATGTTTCCTGACCATACGTCTCGGCATTTCGCGCTAGTATTTCTGTGATGATCATGTTCTCGTTCCTCCCGTTCTTCCAACCAACAAAAGCTAAAATGTAAATTTAAGTTGGGTTAACTCTTCTGTCATCTCCTTCAAGGATAAACCCGTTGCTATCTTTCTTAACGCGTCTTTTCTAGGTAAGGTTCAGAAAACATATCCTGATTTCCTGTATCTAAGTCTGTAAGATTACCTTGCCAGTCAATATTTTTTAAGACGATTCCAGAGGGTGTTGGGAAATCCGATTCCGGTAACCCATCGTGTATCTTAGTCATATAATCTAGCCAAATATGCCCTGGATAACTAGAGCCAAATAGATTGTCAACTGCAGTGGGGATATCATAACCATTCCATACTACGGTTGTGTAATAGGCAGAATAACCACAGAACCACCCATCTTTACTGGCTTCAGTTGTTCCTGTTTTACCCGCAACTATTTGCCCGTCTATCTTTAAATCGTGTCCTGTACCATAGTCCGTACTGATGACTCCTTTAAGGATATCCGTCATCATATAGGCCGATTCAGGAGTGTAGACCTGCTTCCCTGCTCGGTTATTCTTATAGATCGTTTTTGTTTCTAAATAATCAACACTAACGACACAGCTTGGCTGAATATAATACCCTGCGTTTGCCAAAGTATAATACCCACCCGCTTGCTCGACGGGAGATACCCCTTCAGTAAATCCGCCAATGCTAGCTATTGAGTTGTTGTCCTCGGGATGTATCCCCGCGTATTTCATATCCCCTAAATAAGCTAGTCCTGCTATAGGCGTTATCCTTGTTAAAACTTGATAAGCTACCGTATTCAGAGACATTTCAGTTGCCCAGCGGATCGATACGGGTCCATAATATTCATTTTCTTCGTTTTTTGGTCCGTCAGGGAGGAATTGGTCGTCTATCTGGGACATAGGATGATAGCCCAATTCGAAGGCGGGTGTATAATCTAACATGGGCTTTATGGATGACCCTGGTTGTCTAAAACTTAAGAACGCTCGGTTGTAAATGTCTTTCGCACCTCGCCCACCGACGATCGCAACCACATAACCTGATTTATTATCGATAGATACCGCAGCCCCTTGCATAAGATATTTATGATTGGTAGGATTAATATCTGTAAAATCGGTCAGGCCATCATCGAGCGCTGATTGGAGCAGATATTGCTTAGCAATATCTAATGATGTGTGGATAGTATAACCCCCACTACGAATATCTTTATCGTATTGAAAATAAACCTTTTTATACTTCGCTTCGTAATCGTTTCTTTCAGCATCCGTCTTGAATATGTATTGAAATTTATAGCCATCTTGTTCCATTAGCGCTCTTACTGTGCAGTCTATAGCATAACTGTCCATATAATTTTCAGCAGTAGCAGTGGGTTTTTGAATCGTTAGTTTTAGAATCTCGTTTGCTGCGCCATCGTACTGAGATTGAGTTATTTGACCTTGTTCCAGCATGGCGTAGAGTACAATATTTCTTCTTTGCGTCGTCTTTGCTGGATTTACAATAGGATTAAATACGGAGGGGCTGTTCGACATTCCACAAAGTGTCGCAGCTTCTGCTAAGGTTAAGGTCGAGGCCGACTTTGAAAAGAAATACTGAGCAGCACTCTCTATCCCGTACCCTCCTTCACCGTAATAACAATTATTTACATAAAACTCAAGGATTTGTGACTTAGTATATCTTTTCGATAGGTCTAGTGCTATAAGTATCTCAGTGAGCTTTCGAGAAACCGTTTTATCCTGCGTTAGAAAAACGTTTTTCACGACTTGCTGAGTAATCGTTGAGCCACCGACGGTAGCCTTTCCTTTGTTTACTATATATAAAACCATTGCTTTTCCAGTATCAACATAATTGATGCCACCTTCTGATAAGAAATTTTTATCTTCGACCGATATATATCCTTGTGATACATATTTAGATACGCTCGCAATATTTAAATACTTATAGGCACTGTTACTTAGTTTGGTGATTTGTTGATTATCCTTATCTAAAATCAAAGTGCTTCCGACTCTTTTGAAAGTTGTGTCATTAATGCCGCTTTCCTTCGCCAAGGCTTCTTCCCTTGCTGAGTCAATCGTTGGTTTATATACTAAATAGGCCACGCCCAAAGCACAGACTATTAATACTAACATCGCCAACAGAAAAATTAAAACCACTTTGGAAACTCGTCTCATTCGGCTATTTTTCCATTTATCTTTCATCATTGAAACCCCTTCTTGGTAAAACGATAAGACTTATATTAGATTTCAATAAAATAATAAAAATTCCTGCCAATAAAGCGAAAAATACAAGATTTTAATCTAATTATTTGCATTTCTGTCTGTAGTATCGAGCTTAGCGAAGTTGCGACCAATTTCGGGCGAGGTGTCAAAAGGTTCATAACCAGTTCACTCTGGCTATGAACCTTTTGCAGGTCACGAGCTATTCAATTCAAATTTTGACAAATAAATTTAAATTATTGTAAAAAATTCCTATCAGTGTGGTAGAGCTAATAACTAGATACAGTCTCATTAATCTCAAAATCCGGATAGGCATTTTCGCTATGTTGAGTCAAATCTAAACCGTTTATTTGCTCTTCATCTGTTGCCCTGAGTGGGGTGATAACTGCTATTACTTTCACAATTAGATACGTCATAAAACCAGTAAACACATAAGTTGCGACCACTGCGATCAGTTGGATTAAAACAGGGTTAATTCCTCCTCCATTAATCCAACCGTTTTTGCCCTGAGGATTAAGTCTAAGATCGGCAAAAATACCGGTTGCTATGGTACCCCAAGTTCCCCCAACACCATGGATACCGAAGACATCCAAAGCATCGTCATATCCCAGCTTGGCCTTAAGAATAGTCACAGCAAAGTAGCATACTCCTCCGGCAACAAGTCCGATGAGGAGTGAACTACTGGTTGAGACAAATCCTGCGGCAGGTGTAATGGCCACGAGTGCGGCAATAATTCCGCTGATTGCACCAAAAACTGTTATTTGGCGACGATGAAGCCATTCGATTAAAGACCACCCAATCATGCCAGCAGCTCCAGCAATTTGAGTTGTGACTAGAGCAAGCACTGCTACCCCATTTGCTCCCATTGCCCCTCCTGCGTTAAAACCGAACCATCCAAACCACAATAGTCCGCCCCCTAAAAGAACGTTCGGCATATGATGGGGAATATTCCACTCATAGCCTACTTTTAATCTTTTACCTATGACCAACGCGGCCACCAGCCCTGAAACTCCAGAAGCCATTTCTACAACCGTACCACCGGCGAAGTCCAACACGCCGAGATTACGCATCCATCCGCCGACTCCCCAAACCCAATGTGCTAGCGGAATATAGACAAATATACTCCAAAAGAGTACAAACAATATAAATGCTGGGAAACGTAATCTTTCAGCAGTTGCTCCGCTAATAACCGCTGGTGTAATGATTGCAAACATCAGTTGAAACATGAAAAATAACAAATGGGGAATTGTCGGAGCATAATCTGGGTTAGGCGAAAGGCCGACACCTTTAAGACCCACCCAATCAAGACCACCTATTAAATGTCCGTGGTCCGGTCCGAAGGCTAAAGAGTATCCAAAGAGCACCCAAATAACCGTGACCAATCCTATGGCGACAAAACTTTGCATCATAATGGATAGGACGTTCCTCTTTCTGACCATACCTCCATAGAATAAGGCGAGTCCGGGTGTCATTAGAAAGACCAAAATAGTACTTAAGAATACGAAAGAAACATCCCCTGCGTTTAAAGTTGTCATACTACTCCTCCTTTTTTTCATAAAAAAACAGAACTCTAAAAAGCGTAATTAAATAAATTAAAACGCTTTTCAGAGCTCCGTTGCTCTACTTGTTTTCACAAGTATCTCAATTATAGTTACCTGAAGTAAATATGTCTAGCGATGTCAAACTTAATACAGTATACAACTTGCTATATTGATACACAGTGTGCTTAAAATTAATTATCTATATTCTCTATAAACCTACATAAATCAAACCTTGCCTTTTTCTCGTCGTGAATTTTGCTAGCTAAACTTCTATCTCCTTGGGCATCTGGGCCTTTATTGAACAGGTTGATACATTAGGGCAACCGTGATGTATACATGTAACTAATCCTTGAATGTACCTATTGGGGAAGTCAGGTGTTCCTGCATCTTCATATTCAATTTCAATGGAATAGTCCTTATTAAGAGTAGGACAAAACCCATTAAAAGTCCGAGTTACTTCCACAAATCAACATCTCCTCTCTCTTATCAACATTGTAAGTTCGAACAACTTATTAATTCGACGCGAGAAGGGAAAACCCTGTAAATATTGCGCTGCGGAGGGATGAAGACAAAATCCCACGCGAGATAAACTTATCCTTAGAAAAACAAAAGACAAAGGCCGAGCTTAGGAAGTGTGCGGGGCTTTACTTACTAAACAATTGTAGAATGCTGCATAAAATAGAAAAAGGAGCATTAGCTCCTCCTTAACCAGAAAAATCGCCTTCGTAATGTGTAAGTGTCGTTGTGGCAGATCGTAACGCTCCATCTACGGCATTAATAGTATCTTGGATTTGTTGTTTATTTTCGGGTTTTTCTACACTCAGTAGCGCATTGTTTAAACAATTTTTTGCATTTTGAAGATGACTCGTCACATCTACTACATGTTGTCTCGCATTTTTCGTATCCATTTAATTGTTCCTCCCAGTTTCGTATATATTGTGTACACCCATAGCATTTGTTATTTAGAAGAAAAAAATACTAATAAAGCATATGAAAGAAAATAACAAGTCAAAGATGCCATGGATATTTTGCGTCAGATAAAGAAAACTTGGCTAGCGCTAAGCCGCAGCGTAGGCGGTCGCCTTAGTTGCACTTATGCGCTGGCCATGGATGGCCGAGTGTCCCTGTAGCCAAGGATGGCGAGAAGGGACCTTCCAGAAAGTATATAACTTTAGTTATACTTTCTGACTAGTACAAGGAGGTATGTTCACCTCATAGCGGGGCTATTAGGTGAACATGCCAACGCAGTATGACACAAAATATCCATGGCAGACTGACAGTTATTTTCTTGAATGTGCCTAAAGCTATCTTACAAGAGGTAGTAGAAATAGAAAAGAGGTGCAACGCTCCCCCTTAAGTGAAAAAAACTATCCCTTAAAATTTGTAAGCGTAGCTGTGGCAGATTTTAACGCTCCTTCTACCGCTTTAAGAGTATCTTGAATTTGTTGTTCATTTTCAGGTGGTTTTTCTGCATTTCTGAGCGCATTGTTTAAACATTTTCTTGCATTTGAAAGTTGATTCGTCGCATCTGCAACATGTTGTTTTGCATTTTCCGTGTCCATTAATTATTCCTCCTTGTAAGATTATTGTATATTTGTATACATCCCATAGCATTTGTTATTTAGAATAAATAATACCCGATCACAATCTAAATAACTCACATTTATTGGAATAATTCCGATTTTGAATTTTTCCCTATCCCTACTAATACTGCCTTCATTGTACGCTATCGTAAATCGGTCAGCCCCGGCTAGCAACGTAACCCCAGCTGGAGCAGTCGCCCCTCCAACTTGATATTTGGTCGTAGCACTAGCTAGTAAAGCAGGTGTAGCATAAGCAGCCTGAACAATTGGATATTGGAAGTTTAATTCTAAATCTGTTGCTATCTGTAAATTCGCATCACCATAATAAACTCAACTTTCGCAGAGCGAAAGTTGAGTTATACCCTTTTGATTTTCAATTCCCTTATGTTTTCTATATTTCCACTGAAGGCAATTTTATTGTTTCTAATCAATTTAAGCACCCTCCAGTTTCCTTTTTTCCAAAGAGCGTCGTTTTTGCTTCTTAAACCCCTGGTGATTACCCCTTAAAGTTTAAAATGAAAATTGATTCTAAGCTCAACATTTAGGTCGTAGCTTGACTAATCCGATAGAGTGCGTTCAATACCTCGGACATTCTTTAAAAGCCTTAGAAGTGCCAGCTAGGGCTTACCCTTTTTCCTTGAGCCCAATAACGCAGATCAAGCACACAGCTGACACCCCAAGGTAATAAATGATACTTCGTAAGGGAATATGGAAGAAAGATTTTGCGATTCTTTGGAGAATATTTCCTTATCAATTTTCAATATGAATTTAGAGAGAAGGATGGGATGTTGAGAATGGGTAAAATTCTTATAGTAGATGACCAATTCGGTCTGCGGTGCCTACTCTTTGAGACCTTCCGCGAGGATCAACATGAAGTCGAAATGGTATCGAACGGAACAGAATCACTTCAGCTAATCGTCTCATTTAAGCCAGATCTCATATTGATGGACATGAAAATGCCAGGAATGAACGGTATCGAAACATTAAGACAAATTCGTACCTTAGACCGTCGAGTGGCTGTCATTATGATGACGGGCTATGGGGATATTCAGAACATACAGCAAACAAATGACCTCGGAATTTTCGATTATATAACTAAGCCCTTTGATCTGTTTGAGCTGAGAGAACGGGTGAGTGAAATATTAAATAGGTCTGTGATCAGTGGAGTGGTATAATTCATAACATTTAAGAAGAAAGGGGACTTAATATGTAGCCATACCATTAAATCCTTCCCATATTTTATATTGTAGTATTAAGGTCCTGTTCCAGCACTATTAACTTTCCATCCGCCACTAACTTTTTTTAAATAAAAAAAGTTAATATCTGCAAAGTTACCAATAACTCCATGAACATCATATAGCTCTCCGTACTGTGGATCATAACTATCTGAATCTTTTACCATCATTGTTAATGTACATGAGTTGCTGTTTGCTTTTATGTATTCAGCTATTGCTTGCTCTTGTGGCGTTTTGGGTCTTAAGAATAGCCAAATTATTAGAATTAATATAATGCCAAATATCAGCTTGTAGGTATTTTTAAATTTTGATTGTATTCGTGAGAGGATAAAAATAAAAATTTGTATATTTATCATGATGATAAAAAAAATAAGTATAGGGTTTAATTGAAAGATTTGGCCATAGGAGTAAAACCAAATTATAGGAAAAATAATCATTGAGACTATAATGCCTACTATAATTCTTATTATGTTGGATTTATAGTCATTCAAACTACGTGACCCCCTTTCCTCTTTATCAATCTGTTGTCATCTTTTTCAGCAACGGAAATTTCCAAGATATATAAACCCAATTCCCCATATTTGCTGAAATTCCTTCTTTGCAGGCTATTTACCTGTTTTTAGCCAGTTGTTTCTGGGTTTATTTATTGTTTTTGTAAAAAAATAGGACCATTAAGTTTACCTCTTCTTGTTTCTTGAGTCCGATAATGCCGACTATGACAAGGGCTCCAGCATTCCATTAAGGACGCTGGGGCCCTTGTCTGTATGCTTGTATATTTAGTTTTCGAATTTATCTTCCCCTTTGGGTATTCACCCATGAAGAAGATAAAAAGAAATTTATTAAACCGTGAACCATTTTGGATCTCAAACACTCTAATGAATGTAATCGCGTTACAATAGAAAGAGCATTGGAGGATGATTAATGACTAGCATGATACTCACTGAAGATATTCGAAAAATTAATATAATTGATAATTCAAATGTAAAACTCGCAAAAGCAGGCGATAAAACAGCATTTTCTGCTCTGATTGACTGCCACAGGCTGGCTCTTTATAGGATTGCCAAAGGTCTTTTGGTATCAGACTTCGATGCAGCTGACGCCATACAGGAGACGATCATTTCCGCATACACTAATATTGGAAACCTTAAAAAGGATGAGTTTTTCAAGACCTGGCTCATACGCATACTTATAAACGAGTGTAAGAAAATTTCACGAAGGTCCGATAAGATTGTCTCCCTTGAAAAAATAGGCGAACAGGCGGTTTCGGATACCTACCCTTCCGATGACGCGACTTCAGGTTTTATTAATATGCTCGATCTGAATCTTAAACAAGTTACCATCTTACATTATTACGAAGATTTTAATGTGAAAGAAATTGCCACAATACTTAATATCTTTCAAGGGACTGTAAAATCTCGTCTGTCGAGAGCTAGAAAAGAGCTTTCAAAACTGATGGGCGTAAAAGGAGACGATAAAAATGAAAAGTAGCTTTGACCGGGACGAATTGAAGTCTAGTCTAGAGATTCCTTCTGTTGTGCCGGAGTCTATAAATACAAGGATTGATGATACAATAAGAAATCTTGACCAAAAGAGAAAAAGCCGCAAGTTGCCAAAAAAGACCCTTTTATTGCTGGTAGCATGTATAAGTATCATGGGCGTTAGCACATTAGCCGCTTTCGGGCAGAACCTGCCCATTCTAAATTCGCTTGTGAATATTGTCAATCCATCTGCCGCTAAAAATTATGAAACTGTAAAGGTAGCTATCACTGATAAGAAAGGAAAAACTATTGTTAATAAAAAAATAACTGACCAAGGAATAACCCTTACTGTGAATGATTTGTCTTATGACGGAGCCACCCTCATTGTCGGCTACAATTTGAGTAAACCTGGAGGATTTGGGAACGATGTAACTCAAATCGATACAGACTTAATGCCGCGTTTCCAAAGCCTTAAAGACGGCACTCCTTCGGGGAGAGGAAACCAACCATCAACACAGGACTCCTACTTATCAAAAAAGGACAACGGTGATTATCAAGGGTATGCATCTATTAATTTTGGAGATCCCGATACTAAGATTCAAGACGATTATACGTTGAGTTTAGCTGCTTCTAATATTGGGCTGAATGGACCGTCAGGGTTTACAGAGGTGAACGGACTGTGGAAGATAGACACAGGTCTTACAGAAAAAGACATTTATACTGCTGCCCAAACTACAGAGTCCAATGTTGTGCATGAATTTAAGAATGGCAAGGTCGATTCCGTTAAAGTCATCAGAAGTGCGCTCAGCAATATTATCAGCTTTAAAGGCACCGATAATATTAAGCAAATTCCAAATTTGAGATTAGGATTCTTTATTCTTGACGACAAGGGAAATTGCCTGAACTACAGGGCTCTTTCCGGAAGCTCCACCGATTCCAGCTTCAATACCGCCATCAGTTTGTTTAGAATACCTAATGATACAAAAAAGCTTACGGTGATCCCTTATAGATGTGTATTTAGTAAGAAAGACAGTGAATATGAAAAGCTATATAAGGCAGATCTTACAAAGTTACCTGTTTCGATTAAAATTCAGGATCTAGCTTTTAATATTTCTGACATTGAACGCAGTCCAGGGAAATTCACGATGCATTACACGATTAGCGGACTTGCCGACGATATATATTACAACTTCTTTGAACTTGAGGATAAGGATGGTAACAAAATAAAACAAGTAGGCTCCCCGTCAAGAATGAGCGCTATGGACTATGAAACCCACCAGGGCACTTATGAGTTTAAGACCGATCATCCAGAAGATATCGCTAAGATTACTTTCTATGGTCATGAGTACGAGCTTATGACGGATTATAAGTTTGATGTTGAACTGAAATAGATTAAATTTCTAGGGGGAGGAGTCTATATCGAAGGACTAGATTTTTTAGTAATAGCCATCTGCTTCTCTGTTTTAGGGTATGGATTATGTTACATGACTCTTTCGTGTAATTATAAAGTTAAAAACGAAAAATAAATTCAGAAAGGAACGAAAAGCAGTTTCTTCCATAAGGGAAAGCTGCTTTTTGTTCCTTTCTGAGTCCTATAACCAACACTTGGACAAAACTTAATTTCCCATTTTCGCCCGAATTTTGCTTCAAAAAATGATATTAAAACCCTGGTAAGTACCCCCTTGAATTTTAAGATGAAAATAGATTCTAGCTCATTATTAAGGTCGTAGTTTAACTAATCCGACAGAGTGAGTTTCGTATTGTGCTAATGTTATTTTTTTATAATACCCTTCAAGTTTGGAGGTAAATCATTATAATAGCTTTTAATATGCTCAAATTTCTCTACCTTAACATCCCCTTCACCTGGACCAACTTTCATTGTAATCTGATCAATACCGATGATATCGTGAGGACCAACGTATGGCTGCACCTGAAATCTAATTGTTATTGGAAATGTGTGGTAGCCTTCTGGTCTTGTTATATCAAGGATCTCAATTAAATCGAATGAATAACTCGGCGAAGTAGTTAAATATTGATCATAATAATTATCTAACGCTTTTTGGATATATGGATTTAGAAGCGCAATAATGCCATCTTGATAAAGTCCCTCTTTTAAAACTTTATTAGATGTATCAGTACTTTCCGAAGAAGTTGCAGATTTATTTTTAGATTCAGGAACCTGAGTGACTGACTTACTATTACAACCTGATATATTTCCAATTAGGAAACAGCAAACCATCATCAAAAGAATTCTCTTTTTCATACTTATTACATTCCTCATTCTCAATTCATAATACTGCCATATAACAAACACAAATAGTGCAGTGCTAAGAAATTCTTTTAAATCTGGTTGACCTAATGCGAACCTGTTCGTATATTTTAACTTTACTGACACATTTATTCGTCAGCTAAGAATAATTTACCTTTTACTCCTTGGGTAGATTTATCACTTACTGTCTGTACATTTTAAATACTTTCAAAAATGCTTAGAGTCATATCTTTTTCGCCATACTTGTTCGACTCAAACCATACACCGACTATATTGTCGTTATAAATTAGGAAAAAAACATTTAACCCATATGGAGAATCAGCCGTAGCATCTAGTCCCCAGGTAAATATCGAAACTTTTTGTCCCAGATACTTAGAAAAATCGAGTTTATTTCGCTTTGATAGTTCATTTTTTTCTTTGAGTAATTCCCCAATTTTGACGTCATTAATGACTGCAGTAAAACTATTGGGTAGCTGAATTTTAGCACCAGCTAAATTACCACCGCCTGTTTCGTTAGATATACTATATCCGTGATCCTTGATGTACTTCATCGTAATTGATGCCACATCAACCACATCTCCTGTTGCAGGAGTTAAATTGGTGCCTGAAGCGTCAGTAGTTAAATCGATTTCTGCTTCCTGCCAAATGTCCTTATTGTTATTGTCAAATGCACGAAGTGCCCACACCTTTTTTCCATCCGCTAAAACCGAAAATGACAAATTCGTGGCCGTTAGGTTTTCTTTTTGAAACTCTCCTCAATTATTCCGATAAGTACAATCCATCCGAATCTATAAATCATGTAAGTCAAAAGAAAATCGGGATTGGCTCCAAGCAACTGTGCTGCCGGATATCCTCCATAATCACTTATCGGCAAGCCTTCACCAATAAACTTCGAATGGGACAAAAACTGTTGTATCGTAGTCCTAATATATTCAACCCCTGTCGGGTCAAGGTCAAGCAATGAATTCAAAATTTCTCGGCCTCGGTTACTATTTCTGCCAAATGCCGTGAAAAGGTAAGATAAGTAATGTTCTTGCATTTTTTTCAAAACTTCCCCTTCGCCCATCGTCATTATAAACGATGTAGACAAAACGACGGCAGCCGAGATATACATAATAAGTATTGCAAATAGTTTTCTTACGTTAAACCAACCTTTTTCAACAGCCGCCGTCAAAATAATAAGGCAGGAAGTACAAATCAAAAAGGGCACTGTAAGACTAGGCACGATAGGGTCGAGTACTGCTAAGTATGTAGAAATAATAAAAGCTGCGCCACAAAGAATAAGTCCGCCATACCCTTCATTTCTCATCTTGTAAACAAATCCAGCAAAAGCGATAGGGAACAGCAACAGCAGATAAATAGTAGATGCCAACTGGATTTCCTCTGTAAACAAACAAGAAGCTAACGTAATTGCACAGAGCGCAAAAAATAAAATTCTAGGATACTTCCCAATAATTGTGAAGTCTAAAAAATATGCAACAAACATTACAAGGATTGCAATACCTGACCATATAATCTGTTGTGGAAATGATCCGTAAATCCAAAATTTAATAGCAAGCCCAAAAAGAAGCATAGTGGTTGTCATTACAAGCAGCGGCCAATCCGGCCTAGGTCTGTGAGCGCGGTCCAGTTGTTCGCCGACAACAATAGGATCACCCATCTCGGCAATTGCCTTGTCAGTTGCCCCTTCTTCATCGAGTCCATCACTTACAAAAGCGTTCTTCTGATCGGTTATGTGGTTATTAATTTCCTCTATAACAGGAGACTGCGCCCTTTTCCAACGTATCTGTTGGCGCACAGTTTCCAAATACTCGTTAATTTTGTTAGGCTGTTGCAAAACTTGCACCTCCTAAAACACCATTTACCGCAGCAGTATATGCTTTCCATTCTTCTTTTTTCTCTTTCAAATGCTTGCGACCGTTTTTTGTTATACTATAGTATTTTCGTACCCTTGCATTATCAGCGATTTCTTCATAAGAAGTGAGCATATTCTTTTGTTCTAAGGTGTGGAGCAATGGATATAATGTTCCTGCTTTTAACTCAAAAGCATTGTTTGATTTTTTTCTAAGTTCTTCAATCATCTGGTATCCGTACATATTCGTTCCGTCAAGTAGCTTTAAGATAAGCATGGTGGTGCTTCCGGTTAAAAGGCTTTTATCGATTGCCATATTCGTACCTCCATATGTAGATTATCTACATACTATAATATATAGATAATCTACATATGTCAAATCGAAAAATACAGTCCTTTTTGTAAAGATTATAGGGGTAGGGACAACATTTTAACCTTTTTATACGCTAAACAAAAATAAGGTAATTATTTGGTTAATGTCCACTAAACTGCCTTAGTGGCCATTGCGCAGGTCGTAAAAGCTTGTTATTGTCCGCGAAGGTTTTATATAAGCCCTTTATTTCATGTCCACTAAGGTTGTTATTTTTCCACCAGTACCAGCGAGACTGTCATTACTCACAAGTTTCTTACTCTAAATAGTCTTAGAGTAAGAAAAACTGGTTCCTGCTTCCATAAAATGTCTTAGCGATCCTGAAACACATCATTTTCATGTGGAGTATTTTTTTATTTATTATAGTTCACTAGCCTTGTATAAAGTTGACGATCATATGTCAAGTTAAGCCTTGCAACAATATATGGCGGAATTTATAGAAATACGAAGATAATTAGCCTTAAACACTGTATTTTGGCAAAAAAATCCTTATAATTAGAGATGGAGTAGTTCTTGTCCAAATCTAACTATAAGGAAGATTAAAATGCAGGACAAGAATACCACGTAATCCACTTTTTTCCAATTGTTGGGACCCATTTTACCTCAAAATCTTTGGCAAAAAATCAGTCATGAAGTCGAGTTCGTCGATAAGTATGTTAAAAAGTTAAAAACCGTTCAACTCGTCCAATTGGTGATCAATGCTGAAATGGGACAATATTCAAGTTTGGCCGAGATCAGCAACAGTTTAACCGAAGATGCGTTTGCCAAAGCCATTCATCTAGAATCCATTAGTACTTCTCAGATTTCCCGTCGATTCAGAGAAATGTCAACTGATGTCGCAGGTATTATCCATCTCGAAAATCAGCCAAGGGTCAACTTGAGGATGAAGATGCCTTAAATGTCTTTGATCGAGCCTATCTGGATTATAAGCAGTTTGACCTTTATAGCGAAAAAGGTATCCGTTTCGTCACTCGATTAAAAAATAATGCCTGTGTAGAAGTGCTTCGAGAACTAGAAGTTGACGAGGAGAGCGTCATTGAAGAGGACCT
Source organism: Desulfosporosinus sp. (assembly GCA_031292095.1). Lineage (GTDB taxonomy): Bacteria > Bacillota > Desulfitobacteriia > Desulfitobacteriales > Desulfitobacteriaceae > Desulfosporosinus. The sequence goes on along the minus strand of JARLHU010000114.1, from coordinate 4,172 downwards.
CATTGTACGTCTTGGTAAAGGGAATAACCGCATGGAACACGACTTGAGGCTTGTAATCACGATGGATACCAAAGGGAAAGCTGTCATGATTTTTAACCAACGACTTCAATATCACGGCTGAAGAGATTGGCGTCATCTACCGCTACCGTTGGCAAATCGAACTTTTCTTCAAGTGGATCAAGCAACATTTGACGATTAAGCACCTGTTTGGAAAGAGTCAATCTGCAGTCGTTAATCAATTGTCCCTCGCCTTAATCACCTATTGTTTGATAATGTTGATCAAGTATAAAGCGGCCTACCAGGGTTCGTTGCTCGATATTCAACGTCTCCTTATAACTTGTTTATATGAGCCCTTTACCTCCTTCGTACAAAACCTTCACTGGAATGGCAATGCTACAAAAGGACGCCAGCGACACGACTCGGAACGGGTCTACGAAAAAATTATGAATCGAGTACTTTCTGGAGAGATGGATGACCTAATTTATAGCACCGAGATTTTTTAAACAGCCAAGCCAATAAATGCAAAAAAATGTGGATAAGGACTACACCTTAGGTAGTGGTCGAATTCCTTAAGCCGGGAAAATCTTATTGGTTGTATGTACCAAATAAGGGCTATATATACTATATGGATATGATCTAATTACCCTCTTGACAAAGACAAATTATTTTAATGCAACCCTAGTGATAATAATTATAACACTAAATTCAATATAATGTTAATTTTGAAATGCATTGAATTTAATGTGAAAACACCAGTGATTTATTCGATAAATTACTGGTGTTTTCTTTTGCGATTTTTACCGTTATTCTATGATTTGCACCTCAAAACGGAACCCGTTACGCTTAAGCTCAGGAGGGTTTCTACCGTTAACGATTAATAGTTGTTACGTGTTTTTGGTACAAAACACTCGCGACAATAGACCGGTTTGTCACCCGACGGTCGGAAAGGAACCGTAGTTTCTTTTCCGCAAGTAGCGCAAACAGCTGGGAACATTTCGCGTGGTCCACGGGAAAATCCACCACCGCCACCTTGGTTTCCGTTTTTTGCTCTTCTAGCTGCAAGGCACTCAGGGCAACGTCCGGGTTCATTCGTAAACCCTTTTTGAGCAAAGAACTCTTGTTCAGAGACTGTAAATTCGAAATCCTTACCACATTCTTTGCAATTTAAAACTTTGTCATTAAACATTATAAAAGAACCTCCACAAAATGTATTACCCGTGCTACATGGCAAGTTCACAACTTCCTGAAGCCTTAGGCAATAGAGAAGGTAAGCTTCAAATCCACTAGTTTTAACGAGCTTAGATAAGTATATCTGGAAAATTGAAATATGTCTAATTAAAATTAAATAGTAAGGGTTTGCAAAAGATATGCTTAATGGGTATGGAGATGTATGAACTGGTAGGGTCATGGAAGTTTATTTGTATTTGTCTATAGATTTGCTTAATCAATAGCAGCATAGCACACACTTTACGGAACTTTGACCTAGAAATTAAATAAAGGATTGCTTGTACCGGTTTTCTGTTCCATTGCTACACAACCTCCATAATTGAAAGGAGCTTAGGGATTCCAATACAAACGTGTTAAGATTAATTGGACCATGTACTATCTATAAATTGCGCGAACATTGGTACAAGTAAAGGGTGGAGAAGTCATATGTCGAAAGAACAGCAAATTCGTGAAATTTTAGAAAGCGAACTTTTTTCAGGTAATATGCCGTCTGAATTTATAGATTTCTGCTTAGCTCATGGGCGAGTTCGTCATTATGCGAACAAACAATATCTTTATTTCTCAGGTGATGAAGGAAATACGGTTTATTTCCTGCTTACTGGTAGAATTCGCTTGTATTTAATGAGTGAATTTTCGGAGAAGATTATTCGAGTACTTAGTCCTCCAGTCTTTTTCCCCGAAGTGGTTTTAGATGGAAAACCTTATCCGCATGCAGCACTTTGCATTGAGGAGACCGAGGTCCTGGCAATTGATCGGTCTACTTTTGTGCGTTTTATAGAAAGTAATCCTTCTGTGTTATGGTTCTTTTACCAAGGGCTTGCTTTGGATTTGCGCCGATCCTACCGCCAACTTAGGAATCTTTCGCTGGGAGATGCGCGATTGCGTTTGGGTGCTAAACTTTTTGCTTTGGCCTATGTGCATGGAAAGCCGTCTTTAAAGGGGATTTTGATTACTATTCCTCTATCTGCAACAGAGTTAGCCGGGATGTGCAGTCTTGCACGAGAGTCGGTAAGTCGGATTTTAGGGGAATTAAAGGAATTGAAAATTATTGAGATCGAGAAAAAGTCAATAACCGTCCAAGATCTCAATAATTTACGTGTTTGGATTCACGAGCGCGCTGCCAATTCACGCTCGTCAATAGACTAAGAGTTTCTAAACGTTCAACAAGCCCAATTCTTACTGAATTGAGCTTGTTTTTGCATTCTCTGCATAGTTTACTAAGGCATTAAATTATTTTAGACTCGTGATATAAGCAACTAAATCACTAACTTGGTCACTACTGAGAGAATTAGGCTTATTACGGGGCATATTGGCTTGGATAAAACTCGCTGACGGGGTTTTGCCAATTAGTCGTGGTCCATTTCCGCCTGAGCCATTTGTCCCATGACAAACTTTACATTGGGTATTATAAATACTTAGGCCTCGGGCAACGGTCGAATCAATGGGTGTTTGAGAGCTAGCCACAGGTTCGGAAACAGAAGTCGTTGGAGTTTCACAGCCGAAAAGTGCCACTGATAGAATAATAAATGACATAAGTAAAATTACAGTTTTTGGGCCCGATTTAACCATCATCATTCGAGTACCTCCTCTCTCCTATTAGATCCATAAGCACAACACTAAAAGTACTATTCTATCGACGTTTCTCGAACCAGGAAGCTTCCTCCAATTGAGGAGATGGTTACCTGTGCTCTTTATTAATTTTACCTAGTTTTGAGTTCTTACCGTACTTTGGTACTGATTAAAGCCTATTCTGAGTTTATTTACTCAAATATTTTGGGTTATTTAATTTAAGATGTTCATACCTTCTAAGCGACAAGCATAGCTTTCAAGAGGTATCTAATTTGGAGGTGGATAATCTTGGAGGCTTATTTTCATAATGATCCCCGAATTCGAGAATGGATTAATCAGATTATGGAAAAAATCTTCACAGTCTGCATATTAACAGGGGTTGATTCAGATGCAGAGTTTCAAAAGGGTTGTCAAATCGTCATAAAACTTACATCGTTACTACAAGAAATTCCAACACTACCATCAGAATTCTTAGCGGATGGAGTTAAACAACTCCTTGAACAGCAGCTTCCTGACGCACGTGTTATTAATAACTTTCCGACATTCCGAGCTACTCTGGACAGAATGTTAAACGAGGGCATATTGAAGGCCACCGATACCCAAAAGAAGCAGGTTTTCAATAGCTTGGCATCCTCTACAGAAAGTACAAAAGAAATTAACGTAGGATCTCACGACAGCTGTACAGAAAGACCTATGGAAGCATCTCACATAGAGTTCGACACTAATAGTGTAATCCCTGCTCTTGCCACTGCTAACATATCATATTCGGATAAACTGCAACTAGAAGAGGCACTGGCCCAAGCCGAAATACAAGCGAAAGCAGACGCCCAAGCACTCGCAGAGACTATTACTAAAGCCGAGGCACGAGCAATAGCAGATGCCCAGGCACTTGCAGAGGCTCTGGCCCATGCCGAAACACAAGCAATTGCTGACGCCCAAGCGCTTGCTGACGCGCTGACTCAGGCAGATACCCAGCTTGCAGAGGCACTTGCTCAAGCCGAGGCGCGAGCTAAAGCAGATGCCCAGGCACTTGCAGAGGCTCTGGTCCAAGCCGAAATGCAAGCGAAAGCTGATGCCCTGGCACTCGCCCAAGCTAATGCCCAACTTGCTGAGGCTCTTTCTCAAGCCGAAGCACAAGCTAAAGCAAATGCCGTGGCGCTTGCTGAGGCACTGGCCCAGGCTGAAACGCAAGCAATAGCAGATGCTCAGGCGCTTGCGGACGCACTGACCCTGGCAGAAGCTCAGCTTGCTGAAGCTCTTACTCAAGCTGAAACGCAGGCAAAAGCAGATGCCCTGGCACTCGCCCAAGCTGATGTCCAACTTGCTAAGGCACTTACTCAAGCCGAGGCACAAGCTAAATCAGATGCCGTGGCGCT
>JARLHU010000113.1 GCA_031292095.1 Desulfosporosinus sp. | reverse complement strand
TCTTTCCGCGGTCAGAATTAATGGGGTGAAATATTACTCCCAGGACCTGGAAAGCAAGCTCTTTGTGCCGGAGAGAAATAATATCTTAGCTGAAACCTACTTGAAGTTTGTAAAAGACAAGAAAGCCGTGGTTTTCTGTGCTTCCGTTCGCCATGCCAATGAAATATCTGAGCTGTTTAAACAGAAGGGGATTCAGTGTGAGGCTGTATCCGGTTCTATGAAGTCAGCAGAACGATCGAGAATTCTGGATCAGTATGAAAATGGGGATATCCAGGTTTTATGTGCTTGCGACCTTTTGAACGAAGGATGGGACAGCCCAAAAACAGAAGTCCTGTTTATGGCCAGACCGACGCTGAGCAAAACACTTTATGTTCAGCAACTGGGCAGAGGGATGCGCCAATCTGAAGGCAAAGACTACCTGATGGTCTTTGATTTCATCGATAATGCCAGTATGTTTAATATGCCCTACTCCTTACATAGGATGTTCAATCTCAAAGAGTATAAGACAGGGGAGTACGTTGTCGCTTCACAGAACCAGTTTCAGCTTGATTGGGATTTGATAGCCAGAGGGGAGAAACCTTCTGTTTTTCTAGACTTTCCGGTGGATGTTGCTGATTATGAGTTGATTGATCTATTTAACTGGCAGGATGAAGTTAAGGATATGATCTCCCAGCTGGAGTTCGTGAGAATGGTCGATGTTCAGACGGAAACCATTGAACGATATATACGTGAAGGGAAGATAACCGCTGATTTAGAGGTACCGTTTGGGGATAAAAGAAGCTTCAAGTATTTTAAGGAAGTGACAATTGATAATTATGCCAAACAGTACGGCTGGGATCTTATTACCGCGGCCAATATGAAAGACAAGTTTATGGACATGGTTAAGACCATGGATATGAGTTTCTCTTACAAACCGGTACTTCTCAAAGCGATGCTTGAGCATGTTGATGAAAATGGCAGGGTATTGGTCAAGGATATTGTCAATTACTTCATGGGATTTTACGGGTCAAGAAAAGAAAAAGGGTTGGTGGTTGAGAAAAAATCAAGTCTTTACTGCAAAGAGAGGTATTCGAAAAAGGATGTCGAAAGGAATATCTTTATGAATCCGTTTAAGCGGTTTGAGGATATGAGGTTTATGAGTCGGTGTAGAGATATTGAATATGTGGAGTTTAATAGGCATGTGTGGAAGAGGTTGACGACGGAGGAGAAGGCGTTGATCGTTGAGGGGTGTGATGAGAAGTTGGTGGAGTATTATAGGAAGAGGTTTTAAACTCTTGAAAAATAAAATTCTATCCAGTGATTTTTAAAATGCTGAAAAAGTACCGACGCAGGGCGAACGAAAATCATATATTCCAGTCATGTTTCAGTGGTAACCCTAAAAACTAGTTCGGGAATGCAGCTATTTTAGGAGGTAATAGTCTTTAATAACTAGATTCCGAGAGTCTACGAGAATTAGAGGGAGGCAGCCATGAAGGGTAAATTCAGAATTTTTCGTGATGAGTTATCTTCAAAAGACCTGTGGGCTATTGCAATTTTATTAATTATTTTGCTAGATTCATATTTCTATACTCCTACTTTAGATATTGAAAATGATATGTTTTACATCTTTTTGAAAACGTTTTACACAGATCACCATGTTGTTTATATAATTTTTTTGGGAATTTTCATACTCTGTACAAGTTTGTTGGTTTATTTTATAATAAAAGTTATTTATATCCAATGTTACAAAAACTATTATTATGTTGATGAAATGTATGATAAATATATTGATTTCTTGCAAAATTCTAGAGAGGTTTATATATTTGGAGGTGATTTAGATTTCCTCTTAACAAACAAAAAACAATTTGAATTAATTAAAAAACTGAAAAATCACTGTAAGATTCTATGTAATGGTTCTGATTCGTGGCAAGATAATAACCAATTATATGAAGTGTTTAAGGAATTAGAATCAGCTGGTGTACAAATCAGAGGGTATGGCCCAAAAATTTCTAAAAAAATAATAGGTTTTAGAGGTCAAATAAAGATCGATGATAAAGGTTCTTTGCGTAGTTTATTCGTAAAAAGAGTAGATGGTAGTAATAACTTTAATATAGTAGATCTTGATAATCAATATGTTCTTGAACTTTTGTATAACGATTTCAACGAATGTTTTAGTAAAGGTGAGGATGTATTTATAAAACATATTCTATTTGATTTAGGAGGAGTTTTCTTTGATGGAGATTTCAGTAAAGATTTTCTTAACTATATAAATGAATTACTCAAGGTAAAGATAAAATCTGATAGAATTGATAAATTACTACTTGATCGTGACTTGAATTTAGGAAAATGCACTATAGTTGATTGGGTGGAAAAAAAGATTCTAAGAAGATTAAATGCAAATGAGGCATTAAATATTGAAAAAAGATGGTCTGAGATTTGGTATCCTAATAAGGATATGGTTGCATTAGTTATCAAACTATCAAAAAGATTTAACGTAACCGTTGTGTCAAATTTAGATAAACAAAACGGAGACATGTATTTGGAAAAAGGTTATCTGCAATATTTTTCTGAACCTTTATTTTTGTCATACCAGTTTCAAATATTAAAACCGAAAGAAACATTTTGGGAGGTTATTTGTAAAGAATTGAAAGCAAGGCCTGGTGAGATTTTATTAATTGATGACCACGAACAAAATATTGTAAGTGCGAAGAAGTTTGGATTCAAAACTATAAAGTATTCAAATGAGAGCGAACAAGTTAATAATTTGCTCCGTAAGCTTGATAAAATGCATATTGTTGTATTAGAAGAAGAGTCCATTTCCGTAAAGGAGGGTATAAACGTTGCCTAAAGTTGTTCTGATTAATTCTCCTGTTGCAACGAAAAGTATTATAACGAATTAGCTTTAGGTAATGGAGCTATGCTCACCGTAATAGGTCGGTGTTTGTTTCAAAGCTTACTCTCCAAAAATATTTTTTTTCTTAGTTTATTTTTGCAATCGTGGGAGGATATAAATAAAAGATGTGGAAAGTATTTTAGGGATTAATTATATGGCGTTTCAGGAAGGTTGTCTTCTAAACAATAGAGATGTGTCTTATTCGAGTGCGGTTTAAATTAAACATAATTGATGGCCGAGGTAATATGTCAAGATGTGAAAAATGAAAAATTGGAAATTTATCAAAGGTAAATGAGCAAACATGCGAAAAAAGTGTATACCAAATAAACCCTTTGCTAAATCCCATTATTTGTAAGATGACATAGGGGCAATCACGAGTTCCGGTTAGAGGCAAGAGTTTTTATCCTCTCCCTTCCGGTGGTGTGTACAGTTTCTTGGTCTTTAGTAGCATAAAGACCAACCGTACCAATTTTCGGGCGGTTAAGACGAGAGCACGTTTGTGCTTATGTTTTAAGGCTTCAGAGTATTTTTTATCATAAAAAGTGGAGTAATCACTATCATAACGACGAACAAGGTTGGCTGCTTGTATCAGATAGTACCGGAGGTACTTGTTGCCAGTTCGTAATCGCTTAGTCTCTTCGCTTTATTAGGAAGATATTACTGATTTCGGAGAGTGTTCTATATTCAGTTATATAATTTTACCATCATAGTCTGAAGAAAAGTTTGGTTCACGGAGGAGTTTACCCACAACCCATAATCGCGCGCTTTACAGGCTGAATGTGGATAACCATTGTTCGTGTATAAATGATTCTTCAGAACTGGGAACCGGTTCCCCGGGTCGCGTTCCCTAACTGGAAATTATGCTAACCGGTGGATTTAATACTATTATACGAGCCTAGCGGTACTAATGTCTATCCCGATACAATTACTCAATTCATTATATAAAAGTATACTAACAGTTTTAGACGATGCAAAAATAGACTAAAAATCAAGTATTGCACCTACCTGGTAAACTACTAGTTGAGAAAAGGGGGTAGAGAATGATTGATGTATTAATCATCAATTCGCCGATATTTAAAGATAAGTTAAAAGGTTATGACGAAGATTCTTTACCCCCTATTGGTCTTGGGTACATAGCAACTAATATGCAAAACTCTGGCATTGAGGTGGAGTTACTGGATGCTTTTGCGAATAATACTTCTGTATTAGAAATATTAGATATTGTTGAAAATAAAAAGCCTAAATTTGTAGTTTTAAACATATTTAGTACTAATTATGAAATTGTTAAAGATATTATTGAGGAATGCAACTTTGAGACAAATTTTATTATTGGCGGTCCCGTTACAAAGCATATATATCATGATATTATAAATTGGGTTACCTCAAGTAATATTGATATAGTAATTGGTGATGGGGATTATATAGTCACAGATATCGTAAAAAACGCTTTAAAAGAGGAACCTGTTGAGGTTCTCTATAATAGAAGAGTGTTTAAAGTCGAATATAACTCTTGTTGTTTTCCACAAGATATTTCAAACATTCCCTTAGATCGTTCGTTTTTTAAAAACGAACCAATAATGCATCCTCGAGGTTTCATTGAAGCTAATTTGGTTACAAGTAGAGGTTGTATATATAATTGTTCATTCTGTGGCGCCGCAAGGTCAATAAATATAGACTTACCAGTAAGAGAAAGAACTACTGACAGTATAAGAGAGGAGATTGATTATTTGCTTTCTTTGTACCCACAAATCAATTCAATAAGAATACTGGATGATCTATTTTTAAAGGACTTAAACAATATTAAGAAAGCTACTAATTTATTTAAAAATTATAAACTAAATTGGCGATGCATGGCTCATATAAAAACCTTCCGAGATGTGTCTAGGGAACAGATAGAAGATCTCAAAGCCTCTGGATGTAGTGAGCTTTTTATTGGGCTTGAGTCAGGATCAGAAAGCATTTTGAAATTACTAAATAAAAATCCAAACGTTGCCCAAACAAAAGAAGTACTCCTGAAGTTATTTTTATGTGGAATAAATGTGAAGGGATACTTTATTATGGGATTTCCAGATGAAACTGAAAATGATATGTATTTAACTTATAATCTTGCAAAACAATTAAAACAACTATCTTTGGTTATGGAATCTTCTTTCAGAATTAGCATTTTTCAATTTAGGCCTTACCACGGTACTTTATTATACTCTAGGATTTTGGATATTAACCGAAATATTCAACCTATTAGAATTAATGAAAAACTATCAAAAAATATCGGAAGAAATCAATTCAATTTCTCAAGTGGAAACTATAGTCAGTGTAGTGAAATAAATCTTATAAAGTATATAAAGATGATGAATGATTTGAACGGGGTGTCGTTATGAGTTTTGAAGGATGTAAAAAATGTAGTTTATGCAATAATCAGTCACCCTTAGTTGATAAGAGAGTTTCTGCAGATATTATGTGGGTTGGGCTGTCCGCAAAGAAAGTTGAAGATATTGGTACTGCGATCCCCCTATCTAATGATACGAATAGTGGAAAATTAATTGATAACATTGAATCGGGGTTAGATGAATTTAGGTTCATCAAAGCTAATCTTGTTAAATGCTTACCCCTTGATGAACACTCGAAACTTAGGTATCCAACAACTAATGAAATGAAAGCATGTTATAGCAACTTAAAACAAGAAATTAATAAGGTTAAGCCTAAAATCGTTTTTTTGCTTGGTATGAAGGTATCAAAATTTATATTGAAAGACATAGAAGTTACGATCACTGGGTTAGATAAAAAATATGATTATGCTTACTTTAGACATAAGGATATTTATTATGTATCAATTCATCACCCATCTTATATACATATTTATAGAAGAAAGCAAATTGACCAGTATATTTTCGGAGTGCAATCGATTATAAATGAAGTTTTTAATATTAACTTAACAACAAAGAAAGATAGAGATATGGAAATAGCATAGATTGAAAAACGTTATGTGGGTCTAATTGAGCGTGATAAGGGTGCTGTGATGGACGAATCTGGTATTTAGTTGTTTATGTGGTTGTGTGCTTCATTCTGATTAAAATAATAGGAAAGATTATTCGGAATAAATCGAATGCAAGAGTCGAAGGACTCTTAACTTTAAATGCGTTGAGAAAAGCATATAAAGTTAAGGTTCCCGCATAGTTATAATAAGTAAAGAGAAATAAAATTGGAAGGTGTTTTGGGAATGAATACTAGTAATAATCTTATTCTTAATAGTGTTTTTACCCAAAACACTTTTAGGGAACTACTTGAAACTCAAGTTGAAGACTCATATTCTGCTACTTTAAAAAGGTATTTGAATGATCCTCAGACAAAAACTAATCAGGAACTAATTAGCGCAATATATAGTGTTTTAAATAATCAATATAGAAATGAGTATTTTTACAAAAATACCATTTTAAATAAGTTGCTTTTAGGGCGTCATAGTATTAAGACAACCACGGCTTTAACGGAGATCCCAATTGCTAAATCAAAGGCTGATTTTATTCTAATTAATGGTAAGGCTGTGGTCTATGAAATAAAAACAGAATTAGATAACTTTGAACGTCTTGACAGTCAGCTAATTGATTATTACAAAGCTTTTAGCCGTGTATGTGTCGTTACTAGCGAATCAAATTACGAGTATATTTTGGGAAGATTGCGAGATACTCCTGTAGGCATTTGTTTATTGACTGATAGAAATACATTAAGTACAAAAAAAGAACCTTTAGAAGATTCATCAAAACTTGATGCACATATAATGTTTAAGATTTTAAGAAAAAGCGAATATGAAACTATTATAAAAAAGATTTATGGTAACTTGCCTAAGGTTACCCAATTTAGTTACTATAAGGTTTGCCAAAAGCTGTTTTGTGATTTAAAAGTTGAAGATGCATATAAATACTTACTGAGAGCATTAAAGGAAAGAAACAGTATTGATATTGAAGAATTTTTATATGTTCCTTATGAGTTGAAATTTTTGATTTATTTTTCTCGATTTAGAAAGAAAGATTATATAAAACTGAATAAATTTTTAAAAAGTAAATTTGGGGGCTAAAAAATGTATTTTCCATATTTTAGAGGAAGACAGTTTGAACTGATAGCTTTGCGCGAGTTGGTTGAAAATTCTTTATTAAGTGAACAGGTTATACCTATCATCGAACCTGTGAAACTGTCATCCACACTCATTAATACCATTGAAAAGTTTAATGAGAAGGGTAGGAAAATTGCACTAATTAATAATCCCCAAGTTGGAAGTCTTCACATGGATTTGGAGAACGAAAAAAATGCACTCTTAAAAGAAAAATTTAAAAGAGCAGTTAAGTTTCCTGTTGTAGTTAAAACACATGTTTTTAATGTAAATTCTGACCGACAGTTGACTAAAGGGACTACTCCACTAATGACAATTTGTAAGAGTAAGGATTTTATTTCCGCATATGAAAATAGTTTTACAGATAGCAAACCAGAATTCAACCTGATTTTAGATGAAAGTGTTTTTAGAAGAAGAATAAGAGATAACCTTGTTTTGTTAGGTGATAAATTTATAAAATTAGTTCGAAATACCGACTATGCTGATATTGACGAACCTTTTTCAGATGATCACATCTTCTACAGACAAGACGGATATATAGGTTTCGCGGATTATTCTATTGTCGGCAATGAATTTTCTGAATCTGGCTTTGCACCTTATGCTGTTGCTATACACATTGTTTACTTTGACAAAGAGAAAAGTTTAAGAATCAGACATTTCGTTTCAGATACCAATGATGATATAACTGACCCAGCTAATAAGTTCGCTGAAGCTGTCGGTAAATTGGTTAAATGGAATAAGACTGCTCAACTCGATACTCTTGGAGTAAAATCATTTATTAGCTTATATGAAAATGAATCTTATCCTGGGCTAGGAACGGTTAAGAAGCTTTCTATTATGCATCATATCGAACTTATCAGTAGGTATTTAGATAAGGAAAATGAGCAATGATATATTGTAGCAGATGCTTTAATGACATCGAGTTAAACCAAAGGGGTACACTTACCTTAGGATAGATCTGGTAGAAATCTGTTTGCTGACCAGATGGTGACCGGCATAAAGGTGGCGTGAACTTAGCACAGGCTTCTGGGTGGAACGTGGGAACCTACGACTTCAATGTTAAGGGAGAAATCCATGTTGCTGATTCTGTTTAACGTCCAAAGATTGACGGTGTATGGAGTCCGGTGGTAGACAGATAAACTGACCAAAAAGGTTAAATGGATATCAGTCAGTCAGTCCGTCGTCACTGCAGAAATAAACATGACGATGGCTCAACCTGCGCGTATCGACTGCTCTCTCAGAGCATATTATTCATCCGGCTCACTAGAATTATAAAATGCATGGTCTTCATAATCGCGACGAATACCATGCATTTTATATATTATTTTAGAATGAGTGATATGTCTCTTCTCCAATTTCCAGTATGAATAATCCTTGCTTCATGCAGATTATTTCCCAGAATTTCTGCCTTTGAGAGTTTAGAAGCTTCCTCCCAAATTCCCCTAAAGATATAAGTTGCATTGTCTGGCCTATTCGACTCAAACACAAAAATGTCCTTACCAGTAAAACCATAAACGACATATCCCCAAAAGCCTTGATCCCCATATGCCAGAAAATCTGGAATATATCCAGCAATACATTCGTGGCGATTACTTATCACGACTTTTTGTCTTTCGGGAACTGCATCCATTACTAAGTCTAGATGTTCTTTTGCCTTTTCCCATGGATATTTGCCTTTGGGTAATACTGTCCAGGGTAATTTCTTGGTGGTCGTTGAATTCTTTGAAATGCATTCAATAGATAACGTTTCACATTCACCAAACATTTCAAGAAACATATTGATAATGTGCTTTATTAAATTCTTTTGGTTCTGTGTATAAACTAACGTCGGAGAGACCAATAATCCGGTTGAAAGTGTCAACTCAACGCTTAAGGGCGGAAGCAACCTGCGTTGATAGCACTGACGAGTATGATAACAAGTACCGTAGTGATCATCACCATGCCAATCTACGCAATGATATTCCATTTCAAAGGTCCGGGCTTCTCTCGGAAGGGTCTTATCCACACGCCAACACCCATTTGCATTGAAGCTCGTGATCTTTCTCAGTGGGCGGGGAATTATGGCCTGTGCTTCTGATGTATCTGTCGAGAACCCATATAGTATAAGTTCTGGAAAATGTTTTGCTGAAGCCTTAAAGCCAACGTGAAATTTTTCGCCTTCCTCAAAGTCCCAGAGATATTTATCCACATTCCGAATGCTTTTACCGCTGATATGCATACGGGTACCTCCTAAACTCTCGGCAAACTTAAAAGGTTATCATTCGTTGTACTATTTGGTGTGGACTTTACATACTTTTCTCCTTTGTAGCTGGTGGCTGGAACTAAGTATGGATATGGAGAAATGTTTACTTGGATTGAGTTTGAGTGATTTATCAGATGATCATGGAGGACTTCCTTTTTATAGAATCTTTCGTTGGTGCTACCGATGAGATAAATCTCATCGATTTCAGTTAGATTGTTGGATGACCCACATCCAAATCTCATTTTAATCTTTGTTGCGTACATTATAATGATGTACCTCCTTGTTTTATATGCTATATAAAACAAATAAAAGATCTGTTATACTATCCTCCATCCCGACTATTGCAAACCAATCCTAAAGATGGTATTATAATGTGGATTTTTCGATTGGCATTGGTAACCATCTTAAGGCGGTTGCTACTGTCAAACACAGAGACAATTGGACTTACAGGTAGGAACTGTAAGTGCCCGTTGTCTTTTTCTTTTATTTGGTTCTATCAAGAAAATCATTTGTCGGACTCGCTGTCTTTATCTCCAATGATGTATGCGTTTTTAAAGTCGAACAGCATTGCGTTTTCTGAACTGAAATAATCACCGTTGATGCGATAACCATGTTCTTCAAGATTCCAATTCATCATTTTTGATAATGTATTCAAAAAATCTTTGTTGTTCCATCTTACGTTGAGATTTGAACTATTTTTACTTCTAACAAAAGGCGTTGCATCTTCATTCTTATCATCTTCGCCAATGCTTCTGATTGCAATTTGTTTTTCTTCTTCATTCATCATTAACAGTACATGACTGGGACTCCCGATTTTCACAATCGCCGTCTTACTAAATGTGACTCCATTATTCGTCACTGATATATATGGTAGCCCAATTGTCAGATTAATTGTTTTGAAATTCTCAAACACATCTTTCGCCTCCATATATATTATAACATAGTTCTGTTAATCTTCAATATTAGTTTGTTTAAAATATTTACTAATTGTTTTTGAGACGCGTTTAAAATGCGTATTCTTGATAAATATTTATATAGTTAAGTTTTCTGTTCTTATCCGATTTATAACATTAGTAATGTTATTATAAATACAATTACTAATTAGCTTCATACTTTTATCTAAATATACTGTCCAAGCTGTATTGAAGAACAGCATATAACAAAGATATAGCTGTTCATATGTTGCTGATATACACATCCAAACATTATTGTTTACTTGTTTCCGACGTTTATATATGCTCATCTTTAGTGCTTAGCGCTCAGTAGAACGTTATATTTTCGCTCGTAGTTACACGCGGATTCTAGGTTGTTCGCCAAGCAAAGTGTTCGATGTGACGTCTCCACGTCACAGGCCATTCCCAACGTGGTCATTGGTCGGCATCTAAAACAATGCAACATTCGCAAAGGAAAGGGCTCTTCAATCTTAACCCCGTGATTCGTACCTTAATGTCACCTGGCTAGTCTTTGATGGTTGATAGCAATTCCTCATTTTGAAACGCCAAGAAAGCATAGTTTGTCTGCTAGAGTGAAAGCTCTTGTTGCAAGCAGACAAACAGTTGGTTGGGCTCCAAAAAAATTGTGAGACTAAGCACGGCTATTCCAGAAAAAGCCATCTATACCAGGGCAGTTCATGAGCCAAGCATGGTTTCAGAGCTTAAAAAGGAAATCGTAAGTAGTCACAAGATCGATGTTCTCGTTTCGTTTATCAAGTGGAACAGCTTAGGGTTGATCCTCAATGAACTGATTCAGTTTACAGCCAAAGGTGGCAAATTGCGGGTTATTACGATCTCCTATCTTGGAGCTACTGATTTTAAGTGGCGGAGCAGCTCAGTAAATTGTCCAATAACAGAAATACATATTTC
The DNA here is from genome assembly GCA_031292095.1 of Desulfosporosinus sp. Classification (GTDB taxonomy): domain Bacteria; phylum Bacillota; class Desulfitobacteriia; order Desulfitobacteriales; family Desulfitobacteriaceae; genus Desulfosporosinus. Next base: position 12,285 of record JARLHU010000113.1, on the reverse strand, counting down.
CTATGATACAGAACAGACTCGCCTGCATGCCGAAACTTATGTCTTATGGAGAGACACAGGATTCAGTAACGTTTATATCGGATCACCAAATATTTCTGAGTCATCCATGACCCGTGACTGATTAAGAATTACTGTTATTGGAGAAGAAATCAAAATCAACCCAAAAATTATAACTGCTAAAAATATTGCTATTGAACGTGTAGATGAGGCTTACCTGTGTCCGATAAACCTTGAAACTAGATACGTGATACTAAGACTTTTTTCAGGGTAGACAAATAATTGCTGTTTCTTTTGTTCCAAGGTATAATTTTCCTAACATTAAAGTAACAACTAAGCTTAATATTTACCAATACTTTTCTACTGGCCTGTTAGAATGGGGGAATTATAGTGAGTGAGGTAAAATATCCTGAAGAGTTTGCGCTTTTAGATAAATATTTATGTGGGGACAAAAAAGCTGGTGAAGAGTTGTTCGGCTCCGCTTATCCATCCGTAAAAAAATATGTTTTAGCTTGTACTAAAAGTGACACAGTTCTCTCTGAAAGCGATAAAGAGGATATCATCTCAGAAGCGATGATGAGAGCCGTTGATAATCAGTATACATATAACGGAAGTTCAAAATTTCAAACGTTCATAATTGGGCATGTAAAGAATATCATTTTAGAACAGCACCGCAAAAAATCTAAGGAAATAACAAAGATCGTTTCCAGTGCTGATACGTTGAAATTAGAGGGCATTGGTCTTTTTGATAACCCTCTAAGAGTGATTGTTAAAAAAGAACAGCTTGAAGTGGTGCAGCAAGCACTTAATATGTTGCCAGAAGAACAAAGAACGGTCTTAGTACTAAGAATTTTTAACGATATGCCTTTTAAACAGCTAGCCTCGCTTGTTGGAAAAAGCGACGATGCTGTGGACTCGCTATTTCGTAGGTCCATAAGAGCATTTAAAAATAATTTTGAAAAAATCTATAATGGCGCGACGGATTTTTAATGTTTCCGACATTAACTTATAGGAGGGAGACGAAATGATTACTATTGATTATGCTTTACGCATTTATACGGATATGCTGAATGCTGGGGATAAAATTGATATAGGCTACTTTAATGAAAATCTGAGCGTCAAGGATTTCGAAGAATTCCAAGAGCTTACTCCATTTATAAATCTTCTTAAATCTTCTAATGTGACACAGAAATTTCAAACTGTATTTAGTAGGGTGGATGCCCACAAAGAGTCTATATATGAATTGCAATCTGCAGCAAATTTTAGGTCCCAACGCAATTCAAATTCTGAAGAAGCAACCAAAAAGCTTAATCAGATATTCGATGAGGAATTTGGTGATGAATAAATCGGATAAAGGCTTTTTAACTGCTTACAAACTTAGACAGGATTTGGGGATAGACCCTAGTAAGTGCATTAACCTGAACGATGTTGCAGAAAAATTAACGATAAGAGTAAAACGAAAGGATTTGGGTGCTGGTATTGAGGGCGCTTGTAAAAGCAGTGGTGTTAAGCGGCTCGTTGTCCTGAATCCTAATCCCTCCAGCCCCCAAAAGGAAAGGTTTACTTTTTCACATGAGATAGGGCATCTGCTTATTCATCAGAGCTCCTATATATGCACAGAAGATTTTTTTCACACATATAAAACCCAAAATGATGAAGAGCAAGAAGCAAATGATTTTGCAGCTGAACTCTTATTACCGCGAAGCGCGATATTAGATATACTTACGCAGAAAGATTTAACATTCAGATTGATTGAGCATGTAGCAGTTAAATATTGTACATCGTTATCGGTTGCCGCAATACGGCTTATCCAGACATTTAACGATAGCGCAGCATTAATATGGCATAATGGGCAGCGTTTATTATGGAAAGTTAAGAGCGACCATTGCAGCTTGAAAATATCAGATGTCATTTCGCCAATGGCTTTGGCTCATAAGACCGATGATAGCAAATGGGATATTAAGGGCAACGTTGACCCTCTGTGTTGGATTGATAACGAAGTGGATAATTTAATTTGTGAAGAGGAAACACATTATTTTACAAAAATAAAGAAATATTTAACCATACTAAAATTCTATGAGGATGATTGATTAATGTTATTTTTTAAACAGCCGAAAGGCTGTTTTTTGTTGGATTAATTATAGCTCATAACATTTGCACATAGGCGAGTGCAAATGTTATGAGCTTTTATCATAGATAGCGTTATACCGCTGAATGCGTTATAAATTCTATTTCAAGGAGGAAAATTCATATGAATATTTCAGAAGAATTTGGCTTGACTATAGCTAGTCATCAGGAGATTGACTTTATAGACATAAATCTTGACACGGATACTGAACTCTACATTGACCCTACACTAATTGATGGATTGCCTGCATCTTGGTGTATCGAAACCAAAAAAGTATTATCAGATTTCTTTGACGGGGTTTTTGAGTGCTGCAAAACAAAAGATTATTCTAGATTGGATGAACTGGTTGCCTTTGGGAAAGAGCCCAACGAGACAAAATTAGGTTTATCTATTGAGCAGTCATGTGGAAAAGGATCAAAACCTGAAAGTCTATACAGGATTTTTAGGTCAATAGCAGATCAATGTCTGATAGAAAAAGGCATCGTTGAAAAACCTTCCGAATTATGTGTATTTGTAAGTAATTTTGCAGAGGACAGAATGTCGGACTTGGTGACAAACATTATTCGAAGGCAGTTGTATAAGTTCACCATACAACAATGTGAGAAATTTGGTGTTCGTCTGTCGCCTGAAAAGTGTGATCTAGGGAAGTATTGGGATATATCCTTAAAAAAATGGCAGTCTTTTGTCGGAAATCCTTTAATAGTAGATGGTCGCACAATACTTTTAGTTCCTAAAATTATTGTGCGCAGAAAGTTAATAATTTCTGTTGACCAATATATTCAGAAACATGTTTTAACCTATCGACAGTCTTATCACCTTGAGAAGAGAACGGGGCTAAGCCATAGGAGATATGACAGAAGGAGGGGTTATTATTATGTCCCTCCAACAAAAAAGGAGGTTTATGAGAAAGAGGTAAAAGGGCGAGATCATAAGGACTTTGCAAGAAATTTTGCTGAGCAAAATCCCCATATAGCCGACGGGTTCAGAAATCGACAAGTTAAAGAAAAAGATATTTGGGACTATGTACTTTCAGATAACGAGCTTGACTATTATGTTTACGGGAAAAAGGTGCGTAGCGCATAACGCTAAAGAGCAAGAGGGGGCATGATTAACACGGATGGTCCCCAGGCCCCATTATGTTTGGAAGTTTTGCATACTTTTCCTGCAGTCTCGTCGGAACTTGTCGTTTCGCGTCGGGTCCGATCCGGGTACCTTGATGGAAAGACAAGTTCCGACGAGTACTGTTTTTTGACGGCAATGTCTATGTTGCTAGGATACAAACGTTGCGAAAAAGGCGGCGTGGCGGTAAGCTAGAAAAAGAAAGCTGTTCTTAATCTATAAATACACAGATGTATAGAATGTTCATGGATGCGTTGACAAAGATCGTGGAAAGCGCAGCAGGTAAGGAAAGCAGAGTGGACTTTAAAGTTAAGCACGGTGAACTAATGTTAGAACATATAAATGGTGAATATCCAGTTCTCTGAACTTAGTGAGGATTTAATCGATGAGTTAGATTTGCATTTACATCCTAAATGGCAGAGACAAGTTGTGGGCGATTTGAGTGCAATAAATGGCAACAACTCACTCGTCATTTATTATCCAGTCTTTAGATGAAGGCGAACTTGTAACTTTAGATGATACAAACGTAGAGGACTATGTGGGTGTGAGTATAGATATCTGAAGAGGTTATGGGTATCGAAATACCACAATATGGTGCTCACAAACTGGAAATGTATAAGTCGGCCTTTGAGTGAGAAGGAATATTTCAATGAATATGGAGAAACTGTTAATTTTCAGTTTGGCAGTTTCTTATTAAATATCAATAATTGTAATTTAAGGAGGAATATCTCGGAATCATGTAGAATTTTAGGTGAGAATACTAAATCCTTAGCACACTGATCGTCAAAAAAATGTCCATCATGTCTGGTAGAATAATTAAAGAAACGATTTTGGCATCAATAGAAAATATCTGGATATATGAAGCGTGTATCGTTCAAGAATCGGAGGGTTATATAGGGGACGAGCAGTAAAATTTAATTAAAAGACACTGAATCATTTAGTCTTTGGAAGACCGGTGAATGGCCAAGGTGTCGAAGTTTAGCGAGGAAATTGAAATGCAACTATTTAGCATCATCCGTAATCCCTCATTTTTTTCTTTATTAGCTTCTCCCAATAAAGATATATATGTTGAAGCTTTGTTTGTGGTTTACCGCTGTTACAAACAGGAGTTTATGATCCGAAAAGAGGAACTGGTCAATATGCTGGTAGCCGCTCTGGAAAACCGTATGTTTGAACTTGCGGCTGATGAAGGAGAGGAGATTGAAGAGTATTCTTTGTCTGGCCGAGCCCATTGGTTAGTACGAAAATTGATGGCAACGGGGTGGATTGAGCTTGACCCTTTGATGCACTCAATCGAGGAATATATCGCCGTTCCTGATTACAGCGTGAGAATCTTACAGGTGCTTTACGAGATAGCTGAGGACAAGCCCAAAGAATATAATTCCTTAGTCTATGCTACGTATTCTAATTTAAGCAAAGCTAATGAAGAAAGGGACGACTACTTAGGCGATGCTTTGCTAGCTGCCTATAGTCTGACGGACAGACTGGTGGATAGCCTGAAAAGCTTGCTTAATAATATGCGAAACTATTATCTTACCCTTCAGGAGCAAGAGGAAGTGCGTCAAGTTTTACATGAACATTTCGACCGTTATCAGGTTTTAGTCTCGGATAAGATTTACCACCCACTCAAGACGTTTGACAGTGTGCCCAGATTTCGCACCCGGATTCTGACTATTCTGAGGGAGTGGTTATTGGACGGGGAACTTCTGGCTTTAATGACGGGACAATTGGTGCGTAAAGGCCGTTATTCAGATGAACAGACTGCCCGAGATGAAGTGATTCGTATGATAACCTATATTATGGACCAATATGAGAAAATGGACGGACTGCTCAGAGAAATCGACCGAAAAAATGCCAGTTACACAAGGGCTTCCGTTGAACGCACACAATACTTGTTAAACATCAACAGGGATACTAAAGGGAAGTTGATCGAGATTATCAAAGCTTTGCCTAAACTAACTTGTGTCTTGCCGGAAAAGATCGCCCAGGATTTACATGGGATGACGAACTTGTTTGAGCAAAGTTGGCTGGACGAGAACTCACAGTATCGCGAACAAAAAAAACGGTTGTTTACTGAACCGGCGCCCTTAAGCAGCGACAGCGGAGTGAGCGCTGAGGAACTCGAGGCAGAATTTGCTCAATTTAGACAACGGATCAATGATAGCCTTTCCCACGCCAAGGTTTTGGCATTTATTAAAAAAATCCTGGGTGACCAGACAGAAGTAACCAGCCAGGAGTTAGAAATCTCTGTTACTGATGATTTGCTTAAGTTGATGCTTGGCGTGTTAAAAGCGGACGAACCGGACGTACCCTATAGAGTAGAGTTTCAGGAAGGCTATGTCACAATAAATGGCTTCAGAATTCCTGATCTTATTATAGGAAGAAAAGGAGGTGGCGCAGATGTGGTATGACGATTATCAGAAACTGGGGGACAGGGATAAAGAACAGTTTACCAGATTAGTTAACCTGCTATTTGCCCGGACTTTTCTTTTGCGGGAACGGGTGGAGCCTAAAGACAAATCCATCGTGATCGACCGAGATTATCGCTATTTGGAACACAATTTCTCGTTGGTTCAGGGCTACCTAGCGTTGGCCGGGTGGGAATTGACGTTGGATCCTTATTTAGGGGTGGCTGCTCTCAGCAATCGATCCGGTACCAATCGCTACAGACTCAATAAATTTGAAACGTATTTTCTACTTGTATTGCGCCTTATTTATCTTGAAGAGAGTGAGAAATTAACCCTGCGTAAAGATGTGATCACATCGGTACGTAATCTCTTGGAAAAGATGTCCTTGCTTAATCTTTTAGAGCGGAAGCTTCCTGACAAATCTATCAATGAAGGATTATCGACTCTTAAAGAATTCAATCTGATTGATCGAGTGGGGGACGAATGGAAGCACCCGGAAACAAAAATTATCATATACCCTTCAGTTTTGCTTGCTGTTACAGCAGAACAAATCCAATACTTGTATGAACGCCAGCAGGAGTGGGACAATCCGCAGGAGGGGGCAGCTGAGTTTAATGAAACTACTTAACAAGGTATTATTAATCAATTGGCATTACTTTGTTTGTCAGGTCATTGAGTTGAAAACCCTCAATTTTCTCACAGGGAAAACGGGTTCGGGAAAATCGACTATCATTGATGCTCTTCAGGTATTGATGTTAGGGGATACCATAGGTGCCTTCTTCAATAAGGCAGCCAATGAGCAGTCTCGCCGTTCTATGAAAGGATATTTACTAGGTGAGATTGCCGAAAATGAGGATGAAGGCACAGTTTATCTTCGACATGGACGAAATTTCTCCAGCTATATCGTCATTGAGTTTTATGATACCAAAGAACAGAAGAATTTTTGCTTAGGTGTGGTTTTTGACAATTATGCAGATGGCGGTAAAGAAGATCACCGCTACTTCTACCTAGGTAGTGAACTGCCCGATCATACCTTTCTCCAAGCAAAGATTCCTATGGGAATCAAGGCTTTGCGCGAGTGGGCTACGCAAACTGTAGGTAAGAAGAATTTTACTTATTTTGACTCGAATGCCGCTTACCGAGAAGAGTTTCGGCATTTAATGGGGGGCCTAGGCGAAAAATTCTTTTCGTTATTTCGTAAGTCTGTGCCTTTTTCCCCCATCATGGATATCAAAGGTTTTATCGGAGATTTCGTCTGTAATGTTGCCAATAAAGTGGAGATAGCGGACATGAGGGAAAACATTCGCTATTATAAGCAATTAGAAGGGGAACTGAAGCTGACTAAAGACCGGATAGCTTCTTTGGCAGGGATTGAAAAGCAGTTCCAAACTTACTTTGAGGAAGATAAACGGCTGGAGATGCAACGTTTCTTAGTGGATCGGTCTGCCCAGGAGAAGACTGGGGTGGATTTAGATGGCGCAATTCTTCGTCACAAGGCAGGAAAAAATGATTTGGTGGAACTTGTTCATCAGCAAGAAGAAATAGAAAAGCAGCAAAAAGAGTTAGAGGCGACGTATCAGGAGACGGTGGCCGAGAAAGCCCGATGTGCGGAGCAACAACAGAAAGACTTCTTGGAACAGGGTTTGAAGAGCGATAGAGATAAGCTGCAAACACTTCAGCGTAATCAGGATGTGCTCAAAAGTATGATAAGACAATATACAGAGGCTTGCATTGAACTAGCCCAAATATATGAAAAACTGGTGATTCACAGAGAGAAGCTGCAGTTGCAAGAAGTAGATGAGCTTAACGAAAAATTTTGGTCCGATTTCCAGAGTGATTTTCAGGCAGCTCTTGGGACAGCCAGGGGAGAATATCACCGGTTAAAGGATAAGGAGATCCAAGGCAAGGAGCAGGAGCAGCGACTGATCGGGCAAATAGACAGGCTGAAAAAGGGTATAAAATCTTATGAACAGAACCTCTCTGACCTAGTTCAGGCGATCAGCGCGGAACTATCAAGCTCCTCACGCCAGGTGCAACCTCAGGTATTTGCCGACCTCTTGGAAATAAGGGATACTAAGTGGCGAGATGCTATCGAAGGTTATCTACACACCCAGAAATTCTATCTCCTTGTGGAGCCTTCGGATTTTGTGTCGGCTCTTAAAGTCTACGATAGGTTGAAATTCGAACGTCATTTCTACGATCTAGGTCTAGTTGATGTTGAAAAGTTAATGAAACAAGTAAAATCTCCCATGTCCGGCAGTCTGGCGGAAGAAGTAGAAACCGATAATCCTTATGCGCGAGCCTATGCCGATTATTTACTTGGTAGAGTAATCAAAGTAGAGCGGGTAGAAGACTTGCGTTTACATAATACTGCTATCACACCAACGTGTATGATCTACCAGAACTATGTAGCTCGTCAGCTCAATCCCAAGCGTTATGCCGTACCCTATATTGGCAAGAAATCGATTGAAGCGCAGATTCGCATCAAGGAAAATGAACTTGGAGAACTGCAAGCCGAACTGGCACATTTGAAAGGTCAAGTAGTCTTCTACGGACGACTGAACGGGATCCCTGATTTGCGCGATGATGATCGAGATAGGATTTCATTGTATATCCTAGAGAGAGCAGATATTGACCGGGTCCAATTTGACATAAGAAAGGCATTGGACGATCTGGGAAGTCTTGACCTATCAAAGGTACACTACCTAGAAAAGAAAATTATTAAACTTAATGAAGATGTCGACAAATGTAAGACGAACTGGCAGATTATCGTTACACAACAAAGTGTTAAGCAACAAGAACTGGAGAACTTAGCTACTGAGCGAATACCTGCGTTCGAAATGGAACTGCGCGGACATAGGCTCAAAATTGAGGAGAAATACTCTGACATTTGGCGGAAAGAGCAGGGAGAACCTCGGTTCCATGCCGAACTAAACCGTCTTGGCAAGGCTGAAAAAGTCCTGAACAACTTTCTTAGCCAGCTGGCTCGTACTGAGCATCAAAGAATAGAGAAATGGAACAGCTTACTTAGCCTGCGCAGCGACTTTAATCGGGACTTCCGGGGGAGTCTGGATGTCACGGCGGCTAGAGATGAAGCTTGGACAGCGGAACTGCAGCGTTTGAAGGATACCAGCCTGCCGGAATACGAAGATAAAATCATAGAAGCTAAAAATAAAGCCCAGCGAGAATTTCAGGAAGATTTCATCAGCAAACTTCGGCAGAATATCGAATTAGTCAGAGAACAAATCAATGATTTGAATAAGGCTCTCAAAGATGTGCCATTTGGGCACAACCGCTATCGTTTTCGCGTAACAGCGAACTCAGGCTACAAGGAAATCTATAACATGATTATGGATGAAATGCTTATGGAGGGATTCACACTCTTCTCAAATGAGTTCCAAGCCCGCTACCAACCAGTGGTCGAACAGCTTTTTAATCAAATTGTCTCTACTGCAGAATTGGAACTTTCGCCGGAGCAGAAAGAGGAGTTGGAGAAGAATCTGCTAAAGTTTACGGATTACCGGACGTACTTAGATTTTGATCTGCTGGAGATTGATGAAGAAGGAAGGGAATCGAGACTTTCGAAGACAATTAGCAAAAAATCGGGGGGAGAGACTCAAACTCCTTTTTACATTGCCGTTTTGGCCTCTTTTCTCCAGACCTACCGGGTACACCAGACTAATTTTAACAACACTTTGCGTCTTCTGGTCTTCGACGAGGCTTATAGCAAAATGGACCATCAGCGAATTCAGGAAAGTATCAAACTATTGCGCGATACCGGTCTGCAAGTTATTATTGCAGCGCCTACGGAAAAAATTGGAGATATTGCCCCTTTTGTCGATCGGAACCTCTGTGTCACTCGGGTGCGTCAAGAGACCGTGGTCAAAGCCTTTGATCCCAGGGAGTTTGGGTCATGAAAAAATTAATACTATCAAAACTATTAACCAAGTACGAGGGAAGTAAGCATGCCAGGGGCGAGGAGCAAATTCAGCGCCGGGTCAGCCTGAAGACCCAGGATTACCCGGAGTATCAGAAGCAGGATCTGGGGTTGCACAAGTCTTTCCACCAAGCAGTTTTAGAGTTGGCAGCACAAGGTTTGGTGGAAATAGAATGGGTACAGTTCGAAAGAGGTAACCTGATTAAGACTGTTCATTTGGTATTGGCTAAAGTTGAGGAATCGTATCTGATGGCGGAAAGAAAGCCAAAGCTGGATGTTTTAGGCGAGCTAGAAGATCAGCTGGTCAATTTGCACCTTTTAAGTCCTTGGTCTAAAGACTTTATGAGCGATTGCTTGGAGGAACTATGGAATAAACTTCGCTATCCGTCCCAGTTACCCACTGAACCTGACAAGCTAAAATTGCTTCTTGATACCTTGGTTGGGTTAGAAGCAAAAGGATCGGAGGAGATGCTGGAACGGATTTTCAGTAAACGTTATCTAGGAAATAGCAAACTTTTTGAGCGGCATGTGCGACACCGTTTGACTGGAATATTGCATCGTTATCATAAGGACTCCGATCTAGAAGAGGAAGCATTATTAGCTGAAGTTGGTCTAGTGCGGGCCACCAGCGAGGTCCTAATCGCTGGTCCTGTTCAGCTATACTTAAAGGGGAAGACTCTAGATATCAGTCCTTTCTGTTATGGCTTAGGCTTAGGTAACGAGACATTGAGTGAGGCTGAGGTGGCACCAGGGAGATGGCTTCGGATCATATCTGTTGAAAATAAAGCGACATTCCGTGAATTCTTGCGAAAAGGAATTGACGAATATACTTTGCTTATCTGCCTGGGTGGTTTTGCTGGACCCATTAAACGAAAGTTTCTTGCGAAGTTGTATCAGACACGCGAGGAATCGGTCCAATACTACCACTGGGGAGATCTGGATTACGGTGGATTGCAGATTTTCAACCATCTGCGGACATGCTGGCCTAGTTTACAACCAATGCTAATGGATTTGGAAACCTATCAATCCTTCTTAGAATTTGGCGAACCGTTTGAGGATGATTACGGAGGGAAGCTACAGCGATTATTAGGTCGGGAGGAGTTTGTTTGTTTTCATGAATTGATAAGTGCTATGCTTAAACAAAAGGAGACATTAGAGCAGGAGGCGGTACCTATACCGTTTGGGGTCTGATGCGGCTTGAATATATATAAGTTTGTGTCCTTAGGATTATAGCTTGAGAAGATTCTTTCGAACAAGATCAAGCTACGGATGGTTCGGGTAGCTTGCACTATGAAATTTGGAAAGCAATAATGGTATTGCATTTTATTAATAAAGTTATCGACAAGGAGTTGGTTGAACCCTTACCCGTGGACTCCTCAAGACTCTTTCAAGGAGAAATAAGAGAAGAATTAGATGTCGATATAGACGTTCTAGATTTCTTCGGTGGAAGCAAAAATAAAATATGCATATCTTAGAAGAAGCATCAAACAGATGGCTTTCTGGTGGGTAGATTACGGTGACTTTACGTCGAAAGTACACAGCAACCTGGCCTTGCAGATATTCACAGTGGAAAGGCTAAAATCAGTCATACGTTAGAGGTGGAACATGTCTGAAATTATCTATGGCCTATACGAGCAAATCATCAATGGAATCATTACCGATAACCTTAATAAGGTAGATCAAGAGCTTGTCATAAAAGATACCCACCCGCTAGATTCGGCCGAATCTTCTAAAATTCTGGCGGATTATCTGACTAGAATCCTGCGCGAGATCTTCAATTATATCGACGAAGGGGATACCATCGTCAGAGACCGAGTTAATCTATGTAACGGGATTTTGCAGTACATTACAGAATCCATTCAAAAAGGGAGCTTTAGTTTCAAAAAAGATGAAGCGACCTTGAAAAGAATCAAGAGTTTCCTCATCCAGCAAGATGCACAGATGTTGTTATCCCTGGTGGACAAAAAAGCAAGCAGACAAACAGCCTTGCGGGGTTCTGAAAAGGTCGTTAGACCAGACACGTCAATTTCTGAGAACTCCCTCTTTACCGGGGCAGTTCATGAGCCAAGTATGGTTTCAGAACTGAAGAAGGAAATCTTAAGCAGTCACAGGATTGATTTTCTGGTCTCGTTTATCAAGTGGAGTGGCTTAAGGCTGATCATCAATGAACTGACTCAGTTTACAGCCAATGGCGGCAAATTGCGGGTCATTACTACCTCCTATCTTGGAGCCACTGATTTCAAAGCGGTTGAGCAACTTAGTAAACTGACCAATACTGAAATACATATTTCCTATGATACAGAACGGACTCGTCTTCATGCCAAGACCTATGTCTTTTGGCGAGATACTGGCTTCAGTACCGTCTATATTGGATCGTCCAATATTTCGGAGTCAGCGATGACCAGTGGGTTGGAATGAAATATTAAGCTGTCTCAATATGACTCTGGAGATATTTTAGAGAAAATCCGAGCCACGTTTGAAGGGTATTGGAATAATCCTGAGTTCACATCCTTTATTGCGGCGATCGATTCCGAGCGTTTGAGAAAAGCTTTAAGATCTGAGAGAAGATCCAGTCAGGATGAAGCGGGTAACGTGGCGTTTAACTTTGACATTACACCCTATTATTATCAGCAGGAAATCTTGGACAAATTGAAAGCGGAACGGGAAGTCCATCACTCGTTCAAAAACCTTGTCGT
>JARLHU010000112.1 GCA_031292095.1 Desulfosporosinus sp. | reverse complement strand
GATGTCGAAGTCTGTAACAACATTCTGTGTAAAACTTGGGGAGCTGGAATATGGTTAATCAGCTACGACAAAGGAGTTTCAAACAATCAAGGAACTTTGATTCTGAATAATCTTTTCTATCAGACCGGACAATCCTACAACATCCCTTACACTGGAGGTATCGTTAATGATGGATGTAGGGGTACTTCTATTCACAACAATGTTTTCGATGGAGTAAAAAATAATGCAATTCGCAATCAAAAAGGCGGTCAAGGAACAGAAATCAAGGATAATATCTTTGTTAATACTTGTTCTCATGTTGCTATATCTCAAAGAGGTACAGGCTTTGCTATTGCCGATTTGGCGGCATCCGATCTTTCTATAAGCAATAATTGTTTTTTTAATAATCTAAATGGGGGTCTTTATTCCTGCACATCCTCTGCAGATGACCTTCAAGACCCTAAAACTCATGCAACTTCTAGGCCTAGTTACAGCGAAGCTGTCATGTACTGCAAAGTAGCTATGTTACCCCTAGGGATAACATAGAAATGATCATCCTTATCTTTTATCTTATATTGCCAAACGCTTGTTCATGTCCAATTCAAAATTTCCATACGGGTTTATATGGTTGTAAATTAGAGGCGTTATTCCTCGATAGTCTTCTGGGGTCATGATATCCATCCACTTGCTTTCCGAAAGTATGTTTTGATACATGAGGGTGTTAATGTACACCAGACAGTTTTGCAGCAAGTGAAGTGATAAAACTGACAATTCTTGTTCTTCTACGTCGTTGGTGGAAATTTCACCGCTCCTGCCATAAAAAATGAAATGGTTTGCAGAGTTCCAGTTTTCGATAATATTCAGGCCTTCGTTTACTTCCCGGCGTAATTCCTCCGAGTGCAGATATTTACAGAGGAAAACAGTCTTGACTGCTTTGCCAAGCTCCAATAAGGCCAGGTAGGTAGGATGCTTGAGATTATTCCGGACGAATCTGTTTAAGATGGCTTCGGTTTCTGCTGTCCCCAAACGCAAAGCTGTGGCATACTTTATCATTTGATCGTACTGTTGTCTAATCAAGTTCCAGTCTATATTCCGGGTAAGTACCAGCTGCAGGTTGGAGAAAGCATCATTTATTCCTGGATCCGGTCTGTATAATTTCTGCGCGTAAATAGCTTTTAAGCGAGGCATTAGCTGAAATCCCAGCAAGTTACAAAAGGCAAAAGCAACTTCGCTTTGGCCGTGTGAATCTACGTAGTTTTTTAAGACATCCATATCGGTGCAGTGCCTTAAGAGGCCTGTAATCATGGCTGATACTTCGGAGGAAGAACATGTTTTTAATTGTGAGTAGATGCAGGCAGCTTTCTTTTCTACATGCCAGTAAATCATGACTCCTCGGCCACGGTACCTAATATGCCATTCACTCATCAGGTTCTGATCCCATGCGCCGAATTTTTTAGAATCGGAAGCGCAGGTAGTAGTGCCTTCGCCCCATACTTCCTGCATCCTGATCTGGAGTATGTTGTTTACTATATCTGAGATTGCATTGCGCAGGTTGTCTTTATTGATGAATTTCCGTTTGATATATAACAGCTCATGATAGTTTTCGGCCTGATTGCCAGCAGCAATGCGCTTTAAACCGGTATTTGTCCCTAAGCCGTACAAAGCCAGAATAAGCCTTCTTTGTACAGATTCGCGGTCCAGCTCTTCACGCTTAGCCACCGTTTTAAAATGCTTACTGAACGATACTCTGAAATCGGTTTCTTTCAATATATCAAGCAGATTAGTCATGTGCCACCGCCTGGACATCTCGGATTTTAGTCTGGCCAGATTAATGGGTTCTGGCTGAGGCTCAAAGGGTGAAACGCGGATCCACCCTTTGCCGCCTTTGATCGTGATATTAACTTTTTCATTCTTTGGCAGGCCAATATCCAGTTCGGTTAAAGCATCATACATTTCTTTTTTCAGACCGGCAATGAAGTCTTCCGGATCGAGTGGTTTGTTTAGTGCTTTGTAATTTTCTTCCCGGCGTTTTTCAAAATCAGATGGGAGATCCTCATCAGGGTTACGGTATCGGTCGGCACCAACAACCCAGATTTCTTTGCAGCGCAATTTGTCCCGCAATGACTGCAGCGTGCATATTTCATAGTTGATTCGGTTTATCCTGGCCCTTCCCTGACTGTCCTTCTCAATCACCGCTTCCTTCATGGATTGGAGGATAACGCCATCGACGGGAATATTCTCGGACAAAGAGAAATATTGAAAAGCTGTCCCAGCATAATTTTTAATCAGTTCTATAGCCTTGATAACAGGTTTGTAAGTTTCGTTATTGGACTGAAACGTCAGGACCTCGAGTATTTTGGGAACCATCTGCCGGTAATGATGGGCAAAAGAATGCCTGATTACAGTCTGCACCTTTTGGCGGTAAGAAAGGCCTGTATTCTTATGTTCTTTAACCAGGTCTTTTAATGTCTGTTCGCTGACAATCGGGTAGATAACATCCTTAATGATCCCATTGGGGTGATTAAGGGCAGTTTCCGCCAGGTGGAACAAAATATTGGGTTTACCGTTAACGCGTTTAAACTCTTTTAAGAACTCCTGGTCAATTTTGCTTTCAGCCTTGCGGCCTATTTTATGGACTAGTTGTATTAGCAACTCAACCAGGTTGTCTGTTATTTCTCTTTTCCTTACCCAGAAGAAGGCGGCCAGGAGCGTATACCGGATGTGAGCAGGATGGCGACGAAGTTCACGGATATCTTCAGAAACCGCTCTTTGTTTGTATTTGGCTATTACCTTAAGTGGAATACCATTGAAAAGGTCAAGCGGAAGATCAAGCTGATTAATGGTGCGCAGCTTGGTTACCTCATCGAGCACACATTGCAAGCCCGGTTTCCCGGGATCAGACCGCAGCATACTGAAAGAAATGATGTCACAAACAGATGACGCATCTATACCTATTTCGTAATCGTCCGGCAAGCTATCGATTAACATGTCCATTTTCTCAATAGATGAGGGCGATATCTGTTCATAGGTCTCTTTAAAAAATTTGGCTTCGTAAGAATTAACCGCAGCATGGATAATCCTGTCTATGCGATCGATAGTGGGCGGTTCCACGCACAGCTCACGAAATCTATGGTAGGTTTCTATTTTAATATGTTCTATATCGTGGTCATAATACAGCGCATATTGGTATAGCCAGTCCGTTACCTTATTTGCATCCTCGACAGTGGCCTCCCGGAAACCAAAGAATTCTCTGATTTGTGCCATGTGATAAAAGGCATTGCGGTGGGTCATATCATATTTTTCAAATAGCTCGGAAGATACGTCCAACTGCTTGGCGATGAACTGAATGACTGGTTTAGGGACTTCGTTTTTATTGCTTGGAAACCTTGCTTCGCGCTGGAAAAACTTGAATAAGACACAGAACCCCAACCTGTTTTCTGCTGTTTTATTACCGATCAGTTGCAGTTCATGGGGAAGAAGTATAAAATTGTCAACCAGTTCTTCCATTTCCCAGTTTCTTTTCATAGTAACTGCACTCCTAAATGGATCATTTTATCAGTAGAAAAGATAATGCAATATAATATTCTTTATATTGCATTCAGACTGAATTTATGGCATAATTTGAGCGTGAGTGCAAAATAATTTAATGGAGAAGGCCCTTTTATCAGTGCAATATAATTTATATGGGTATTACACATGCTTGAAGATTTCAAAAATTTTATGCTGCAGCAGGATAAAAGCATTAACACGATAAATGCTTACCTGAAACATGTAAAAGATTACTCCAATTGGTTTACCGACAGTTTTGGCTATGAATTCACCAAGTTATGCCGGGAGAATGTTCTTGATTATAGAAGCTACTTGCTAAATGTAAAAAAACTTAATGCCAGAAGTGTAAATGTGGTTCTGGCGGCTTTGATCAAACTGAATGAGTTTCTTATAGAAAATAAACGCCAGGAACATCAAGTCTTATTTAAGAAGGATTACCTTAAAATCCAGGCAGAATACGCCAGTCCAGCCATCGCAGAAAAATCGGATGTGGAGGCTTTCCGGCAAAAGGTACTTGAAAACGAGAGCAAAAGAGATTATGCGATTGTTACCCTGCTTGCCTACTCCGGAATGCGTATATCAGAGGCTACAAATCTAAAGTTTACCGATCTTAACCTCCCAGCCAAAGAAATACTGGTCCGTTATGGCAAAGGCCATAAACAGCGGCTGGTGATCATTAACGATAAAGTCGTTAACGCCCTTAAAGCTTATCTGAACGAACGGGAGAATTACAAAAACAAAGACAGTGAGTATGTATTTGTCAGCCGGGAGTCCGGAAAAATCACCAATACCGTTATCAATCGCATTTTTAACAAGTACAGTGACAAGATAACCCCACACACTTTAAGGCATTTTTTCTGTTCATATGCTATCGAGTGCGGCTGGTCAGTTCATGAGGTGGCTAGCCAGGCTGGTCACTCTAACATCCATACAACTTTGATCTACACGAACCCTTCCCGGGCGGAAATGAAACGGAAGGCTAATTTGTTGTAAAAAAATCGATATCGATAAAGGCGGAATTTTACATGCAATATGATGAACCAAACCTGATTAAAATTGATGGTCAAGGCAGGAAAGGCATCGAGATTTATGAGGAATATATGAAGCTTTACGAAGATGGTTTTAATTTATCCATAAATTCCGCTTGCGATTATTTAGGATGTTCATATAAATATTTCATTAATAACCATCTGATCGACAAGATAAAACACATCAGAATAAACACCACTGGCCGGAAGCTGATTCTTCTTTATGGTCAAGTTGAACAACTGGAACCCGAAGTTTTATCGGTATTTTCAAAAAGAATACTCATTGACCGTAATGACTTTCATAATTTTTTAAGAAAAAATTTGATTATTGAGCAGAAATATAAGGTTCTTAATGACAGTATTTTAAAATCAGATGTCGCAGACACCATCAGAGATAATTTAAAAAAATATAATTCCAGATTAAGCAAAAATCAGCCTCTAAGAGACATAAAATCTATTTTTGAGTTTGCTATTTATAAAATAAGTATGGGAAATGAGGTTGTAAGATATCCTTTGCTCAAGGAATCTGACCTGCCTGAAAAATTGTATAGTCTTAAGGAAATAATGAATCATTTTGGCTATAGCAATTCTATGCGGGCTTACAGAATAATCGATAAGCTCGGAGTTAAAAAGTATATACTGGGTCAATTTGTAAGGTATGACCTCAATGAGTTTGACAGAACAAGTGACAGCATACTCAAAATGGACTATAAGAGCTATTTAGATTTAAGCAAGAATACAGATGTAGAAAAGAAGATTACAGAGCAGGCTTTACTGTATTCCCAGAAGCTTGTTCAAGGCAGAATACTTTAATAATTACTATATTGTCCCTAGGGGTAACATAGTTACTTTGCAGTACATGACAGCTTCGCTGTAACTAGGCCTATTCTCAATTTCATCAGGATTGATGTCAAAAGATGCCAATTTTTGTTTGTGTGCTTCGAGATCCATATTAATCCACCAAAAAGTGAATGTGAATAATGGAGCTGATATTATATTTCATCTATGAATAAATCCATGAAATTTGAAAAGGATACCATTTTTTTCTCTATCAAGAGGCATCAAAAAAAGTGGCTATGTGTTTCTCATAGAATTTTTGCATTTGATGGTCTATTCATCGAAGAAAACAAGTATATTCCTATATGTTATGTAATGGTTGAGTTCGCACTCGTATAGGCAAAAACAGGTTAGTTTTAGCGTCCATCTGACTCACATGGAGTGCATATGTCTTTTTTGAACTTATACTTACGGTGTTTTGAATCGTAAGTATAAGTTCTATTTCTTTTTTTAGGCGAAGAAAAATGGGCACACTGACAAGCAATCTTTAAAAATCCGACAAATTGCGTTGGTTCTTTTCTGTTTCAGTTAATCCACCAAATTTTAGGATGTTCTGGTATTTCTCTGCAATTTTAACTCTCATTTCTCTAGTGGCACAACAAATTCTCTCTTTGTCTTCTGGATCAATGTATAGTTTAGCATATCCGGAACATAAAGGACAATTATTGACACTGCATTTGATATAACTAGTACATTCGAAGAATGGTTCTTTTTGTACCATCATAACCACTCATCGATAGATTCCTTTTCTACTTCTGCTTTACGGATGGTTCGTTTTTCTCTCCGCTCTTTTGTCATCTGTTTTAGCTGTGATTGAGAAAAACAGAGATTTTGCAGCAAAACCCAACACTTTGTCTAAAGTGTTGGGTTTTAGTTTCTTGTTGCTAAAAATAGAAAATTCAGGTTTTGATATATACCATTTCTCATGGAGAATACAGAGGTTTTTCGTCAAAACCTGAACATATTGCAGGCTGACTGTGGCAGGAAGGTAGTGTATAAAAAGTGGTAGTGGTGCAAAAAATCTGATTATTTTACAAACCAAGTGAAAAATGTCACAATTGGGGAGATTAATCATTC
>JARLHU010000111.1 GCA_031292095.1 Desulfosporosinus sp. | reverse complement strand
TGTACAGTACCAAATAAGCATTCCATGACCTCTTTTGGGTATCCTAAGCTGCATATCCCATTCGGGATACTGCTTAATAAGCTGTACACGATCACCGGTTGCAAATGCGACAAAGGATATATAGTGTTCTTTGTTCATTGGATGAGTCACAGTGATATACCAGTCGTCTTCGATTACTTCAACAGAAAGCATCTCATTTTCTTCGGCTTTCTGCATTTGTTGTTGATCAACTTTTCTGCCACAGCATGATACTTCGGCTTCACCTGTACAAAGTGAAATGTTATGACACATAGGGCAGACATAATATTTAGTCTTTTTCATATTTCCTCCTACAAAGTCATTGGGTGCTAAATCACCGCTTAATAGTTTACCTATATCAACTTCAAGTAGGTCGGACAGTTCCGAGAGCAGAGAAACATCGGGACAGCCTAAACCCCGTTCCCATTTAGAAACGGTTTTATCGCTGATATTCATTTTATCCGCAAGCTGTTTTTACGTCATTCCCCTTTCGGTACGCAATTCACGAATGATGTAGCCAACATTTATATTTTGCATTGTCGCTGCCTCCCTGTATAAATAGTAATGAATGAACTGGAACTTTTCAATAAACGCTCCGTAGAGTCATGCGTTTTAGAACTTAAGATTAATAGTGGATTATCCAATACCGGATAAGGCGTTATAACATAAATTCATCAATAGAGCCGCCAAACTTTACAAAAGTGGGGCGTTTTACTATCATAAAAGTCTAAGACTCGGTTTGCAAATATTATTCATGTTATCTTTGGAAGGATATGAAAGCCATTTATACTCTGTTTAAATTTCTAGTATAAGCTAAAAGATATACAGGAGGTGAACTTTCCAATGGGCAGGATAATGGTTGTTGATGACGATAATTACATTCGTGAACTTGTAAGCACATTATTAATAAATGAAGGTTTCACCATCTATGAAGCAACAGATGGCCGGGTTGCACTCCAAAAATTCAGTGAAGAAATTCCGGACTTATGCATTATTGATATTATGATGCCAAAAATGGATGGCTTTGAACTATGCCGGATTATTCGTCAAAACTATAAAGATATACCCATTTTAATGCTAACCGCTGATGGGGAAATCAGTCAGAAGATTAAAGGTTTTGAGCGAGGGATTGATGATTATCTGACAAAGCCCTTTGAGGCTCCTGAGCTGATTCTAAGAGTGAAGGCCTTGCTCCGCCGCTATAAAATTGTATTCGCGCAGAGTGTTCACATCGGAACCTTAACCATTGATAAAAATAGCTATACCATCTTCACGGATAACGAAAAAATGGACATCCCCATGAAGGAATTTGAACTATTGTTTAAGCTGGCAGGCACTCAGGGCAAGACGTTCCCTCGGGATCAATTGATAGAGGATATCTGGGGGTATGATTTTGATGGGAATGAACGGACACTTGATGTTCATGTCAATCGATTACGCGAGCGCTTCCCGGCAGAACAGTATCGGTTCAAAATAACTACAGTACGAGGGCTTGGTTATCGTTTGGAGGTCTTGACTTGAAAACCCTACGAATGAGAGTAGCTGGTGTTGCCCGTGCGCTGGCGACTGGAATGATTAGTCTCTGTTTTTTAGTGGTTGGTTATGGGCTAGCTGAATTGCTTTTTTCCGCTACAGGTCGTCCAACTCCACTCTGGGCCTATATTGTCTCAATCCTTTTTGGCTTGCTCGTGTTTGCCGGAACCGTTAGCCTGATATTGCTGATCGCTCATTGGATATTCCATGGCAGGTTTAATAATAGGCAGATGGATTATATCAAAACCGTGACGAACGCCTTAAATAAAATCGCCCAGGGTGATTTTGATGTTGTCATTTCAACAACTGATTTAAACACCCAGAGAAACGACTTTAATGGAATTTCCGAAAGTGTCAACAAGATGGCTAAAGAACTTGGCTCTATGGAAAAGTTAAGACAGGAGTTTATCTCCAATGTTTCCCACGAGATACAATCGCCCCTTACTTCGATCAGCGGATTCGCTGCGCTTCTTAAAAATGAAGCGCTTAGCGCGGAACTAAGAAAGCGTTATATCGAAGTTATCGAAACAGAAAGTCGGAGATTGTCCAAACTGAGCGACAATCTTCTGAAATTATCAGCGTTGGAATCAGAGCATGTTTCCTTTGCACCGCATGAATTCAGGCTGGATAAACAGATTGAAAGCGCCATATTGATGCTGGAGCCGCAATGGCTGGAGAAAGACATTATTCTTGACCTTTCCCTGGAAAAGCTCATATTTAATGGGGATGAGGGATTGTTTTCGCAGGTGTGGGTAAATCTTCTTCACAATGCCATTAAGTTTACCCCGGCGGCTGGAAATATCAGCGTTACACTGACAGAAAATGAAAATGCGGTATGCTGTATTATCGCTGATAACGGTATCGGTATTTCAGAGACTGACCAGATCCATCTATTTGAGAGATTCTTTAAGGTGGATAAATCAAGAGATCGTTCGCTTGGTGGCAACGGATTGGGTTTATCCTTAGTGAAAAAAATTGTGACTATGCACAATGGAGAGATTCACCTTAATAGTTCCCTTGGCATGGGGACGGAGTTTATCATTACGTTGCCACGTTAGATAAAAAATAAGAATCACAGCAATGATTAAAACACCGCGGATGTATTGTATAGCAAACTCTGAACTCAATAAGCATTCCTTACCTGAGGCAGGAGGCAAGGGCGCCAATCTTGGCGAGCTGATTCGCGCAGGGCTACCGGTTCCACCAGGCTTTGTCGTTACAACTGGCGCCTATCGCACCCATCTTGAAGAGTTCGGGCTTCAAAAACGTATAGCAAAACGGCTTGATAATTTACAGAAACAAGATATTGCGGCAATAGCAAAGGCAAGTAAAAATACACCCTCGCGTCTCCATCTCAGTTAAAGAACGTTTTAAAATACCTTGACTGACTCCTAACTCGCCGGCCAACATTTTATCTGTATAAGTCCACGGTGAAAATGCCAGGGTCTTAATCAATTTATACTGAATCTTCGCCTTGCCCATTTTGTCACCTCTTTTTTCTCGTTATGTGTAATTGTTCTACTAGCAATACTCTTTTCCTGCATGAAGATGTTTTATCTTGCAAAATGCAAAAATAAGCCACCCAAAAGTGTGGCTTATAAAGAAAATCTTGGCCTACTTGCTTGTTAAACTTCCATCCATTTATAATCATTCTTTCTCATGGTGAATGACAGTAGCAGGGTTATTCGCATCATCCATTGTTTAATGTTGAAGACCTATCTTTTCCAGTCGTGTGCACAAGCTTGGTGCGATATATAAAACGCGTTAGGAGCGGCACGAGTTGACAGGTTTACTGCTGTTGCTTAGCTACAGCTCTTCTTTGAGAGCGTACAGGCAGCTGCGCGGATCTCATCAAACTTTAGCTGAGAATCAAGCCTCCGCCACATGTACCATTTGCATCAATATTCCCTGCTTATCCATCATTGGATTTTCAGGTATGCTCTTTAACCCGGTTTCAAGTCCAAGCATTCCAGTGACCGCCAGGCACAATGCATCGATAACATCATCTATGCAGTTCTTTAGCTTATTGTCATTTCTAGCATAGGCCAAAACTTCTTCAGTTCTTTCATAATAACGACTAAGTAGCTCTATTCTTATTCTTAATCCCTCAGCCTTATGTTTATTTTCCAGTATTGGCTTACCATAATTGAGCTTAGCAAAGCATAGTTCAGGATGGCTTTCTAACAGACGGTTTTTATATTGAGTATTATTGTTTAAAAAGTCATCGATCTCTTTGATCTTTCCGCAAATTGCATAGGACTGTTTGCTAATTCCTTTCCCTAAAACCTGCCTATTGGTTTCATTCGCTTCGTCGTAAGTATTTGCATAAACAGCCTGTCTGCAGGGGGTACTAAATATACTTGAAGTCTTGCCCTTTAGTATTGCCCGTACTCCGCCATCAGGACGAACGTCATCTGTGCTTTGTGGTAATCCAATTGGCATATCTACTAATACACTATCAGGGCTGTTGTGATTTAATAATACTTCGCCGATACTCCCGATAATTCCGATTTCAAAGCCTGCGTTGGTTATGCTGACAGCAACCCAGCCACCCTCACACCCGTCAACACCTACGCAATTAAATTCGTTCTTAACATGTGTCAATTTATTGAATACGGATATGAACTCTTTCTCTACGCTAGCAAAATCCCTCTGTGAGAAATCATGTTCCAAGGCCTTGGTTGGTGGAGGATCAAACATATGAATTTCCATTAATGTTTCAAACTCATAGTGAAGTAATGTGTCATCAACGTCCTTTATCTGCTTGTGTTCTCCATCCGATAAATCACCAAGCTCAAACCTATCATAAATTATGTCCTGAAGCTTTTCTTCAATAGCAAAATACTCAGGTAAGTTACGCTTGACCGGCCTTGTTAAATCGGAAATATAGCTTTCACTGGCGTCATGCAAAAGGCAACTGAGTTGGACCCTTTCAGAATACCCTCGGCCTTTGGCCTCCTGATAGCAATGAATCGAGTGTTGAGCCACCGAGTAAAAATGCCTGAAATGTCCGTTGGCCCTGGTCATCAGCGACAACGCGTGGGCAATATCCTCTATTTTAATGTCTTCCATGAGCGGTTCCAGCGGATAAAACTTGATTTTGGAGTAGGTCAATATATAGTCAGTCATTATTTCTCTCCTTACAGATTAAGATTAATTCCAGCCAGCAGATCTCATAACTTCTTTAGCTCCTCTTTCGTAAGAGTGACACCCTTCCGCATCTTTGAATGATCAGGTGACCATTCCCGAATGCAGCTTAGTGATTAAAACATTCATCGATAAAAAATTTTTAGTCAGATGCGACAACTATCGCTCCAATCAGAACTTCGCTTTTTCGCTGGGTTGTAAGTTATTCTTTTCTTAGCTAGTTTGACATTCACAACTATTATCAATAATTGCTGCCCCTACATATTTTTTTCTAACGGTTTTTCTTTTATCTTTGGGAAATTCCTCATATAGCCCTACTGGAGATTGTAGTTCTATTACTCGTTCATTACCTTTTTCTTTCTCATGGTTTGTTCCTTTTGGTGCATTATAATTTAATTCAAATCTTTCGGACATCTCATCTAAAAACCCATCCCATTCTTCTGATCCAGGATATTTCCATTCCATATTACGAAAGTCTGGGTTATGCTTCCAATACCCATTTGCATGTAGCATCTCATGATAAATCACATAATTAACTACTTCAACAGGAACATCTGGAGAGCACAACAATTTATTCATTCCTATCTCAACTTTCGCAGAGCGAAAGTTGAGTTCTTTAAATTAAAGTTCACTTTAAACGTTCTTTCGCTGGCCTTCTCAGATGTCCTGTCCGCGAGAATGCTCTGCTCATTAGATATCTTTTGCCCCGCTTCATCGGTGAAATAGAGCTTGACTGTTCTGGCCCCTTTTTTATCCACTAATTTCTCCGTTTGGAAGAAGTCCAAGCTGAAAAGACTGTTGGTGATCTTTCGAGCGTTATTGGTGAGTTTGACATCCACCTTAGTGACTAACATATTGTCATCTTTTTTACGATCGTTGCGATATCTTATCAACGGTATGACGATTTTTTGTAGACTAGCCCCTCCATGCACAAAGTTTGTCCACCACCGGGAGTTTTGAAGCGGTTATCTCCTCGTGGAACACACACCGTTAGGCCACAATCCTTACCGAAGAAGTAATCTAACCGAAGATTGATCGCACCCGGTAAATCGACTTCTTGATCGAAGATCAGGAAACGTTTATTCGTCAAGAGAGGCAGAATATCTCCCTTGGTGGTCTTATCGCTTTCTTCCAGTGGCTTACGTCGATAGATGAAACCGTGATCGGACGTGATGTAAATATTGGCCTCAGTAAGATTTTTATTGATCGTTCGAATGGCCCCTTGGATCTCTTCAAAGGCTTGCTCGACGGCCTGAAAGGTTTTGCTTTCGTCTCCCTTGTCCCCTACACTGTCGATCACATTATGGTAGATATAAACCACGTTTTTCCCTTTAAAGGTGGTTCTAAGTTCCGCTCGGGTCATCGGAATAAGGTCATTTAATAACACGACGTCCGATTCATTGACGTAGGACTTAAGAATCTTTCGTCGCCCGTTGGTATCCTTCGTGCTGATGCTGTCAATCAAGATATCGTCTCCCTGCATCGACAGCGACTTGTGTGGCAGCAGCGAGGCCATACCCAAGCGAGTGTAAGAGGGGACACACCCCTGCATCCAGCGAAGCTCAGTCGAACCCTTAATCTCAGTATTGAGACGTTGCATCAGTTCTTCGGCTGCTTCAAAGCGCAGAGCATCTGAGATAATCACAAAGGATTTTTTATTATCATAAAGCGACTTCTGGATCGTGTACTGGAAGAAACCCTTTTGTTGAGGTATGCCCGGAATGGGCCAGGAGGTGGACAGTTCTCCCGCCACTGTAGCCGACCATTTCACCGCTAATTCCGTATGATACCAATTGGTATAGAGATTCTCCATTTCCGCACTCAGAGGCTTTAATACATCACTCTGGCGTTCTTTATCGAACGACACACAAAACTTTCGATACGCTTGGTCCATGATGAAGTACTCTTTGGTATAGGCCTGAATAAACGTCAACGCATCACGTTCAGGTATCCCTCCGCTAAATTTCTTCTTAAAAGCAACCATTTCGATAGCCCAGGCTATCGCTTCATAATAATGTTCGAATTCTTGAAAGATGATTTGCCGTTTGGCCCCGTCACGGCAAGGTGCCTGAAATTTTTCGGTCAGAGCAGCGTTAATCTGGTCTATATTCATGATCACACCTACTGTTTTCATTACATTGAATCAATATAGTTGCTTGGCCATATTTTGAGATTGTTTTGGAAAACAATAGACCCAAACGCCTCCTACGAAATTAACTTTTCGTCTTTTGCCATCTCCTCATTCATAACCGCTATATCAAATCTCCAGATCTTCTTGTCTAGATAAAGCTGTTGATTTAAGGCGTCTTGAATGGGAATTAGCCACTCTTCATCATGTCCATTAATAATTAAACACAAATTAATCGTGTTCCCTCGCATAATAGCCTCTTTAAAATTCTGGTGAATTTCAGTTATAGCAATATCATGTCGATTTATGATAACCGACACGGTCAACGTTAAGGCGTTGATAAGTTTATTTGAAATCTCTGTTATATAATCATCAAACTTCACTTCTGACTCTTTGTGTCTAGGGTTGGGGGAACTTGATTTCGCTTCAACTATCCATATTGAGCCATTCCTCATTATTACAACAAATTCGGCTATTTGCATGTTTTGCTGAAGTTTCTGATATATTTTTGATTCCTCAATACTAAAAACATTATTCTCTACAAATGGACCAAACGTCATTCCGGATTCTAGTATCTCAATCATTCTATTTTACAACCTCGCTTATTTCTTCTTTATATAAGCGAATTGATTCATCGATAATTGAATTCTTGGGCATTGCAATTTGCAAGTCATCATAAGCAACTTCCATTTCAGAGTTACCGTCAATAGAGAGTACCGGGATAGACATGTTTTTTTGTTTAGCAATTAAAGCAAGCTTCTTTAACACAAAATATGAATGGCTCGCTAAGAAAACTTGTATTCCACTGTCAGCTAAAATGGATATAATATCAAGGAAATCCGAGATTGCTTTCGGATGTAATGCTGATTCTGGTTCATCAATAAAAATGATTGATTTTGTATCAAGGTATTTATTCGCTAGAAGAGTATCAAGGATCGCTATTTTTTTTATCCCTTCTGATGTAACCCCAATCGCAAACTTTTGATTTTTTCTATTTTTAAATTGCCAACGATTAGTGCTTAGATCAAACTCAATTTTTCCATCTAATATTTTGCCTAATTTTTCTCTCGAGTCAGCAAAAAGTGCATAGTTTCTACCTAGTTTAGGTTGATTTACAAGTGCACGAACAAGATCAAGATAGGTATCATCAAAACCAAAGGCTTTATCTTGTTCTCGAGATTTTAATATTATTTGAAATAACGATAAGACTTCCTTAGAAGGTAAAAACACAGAATTACTTTCTCGTGGGTCTGTTCTATTGGTCAGTGTTTGAACTTTTTTAACAGTATCTTTTCCGAATTCATAACTAAACTCTTTGTTATCGCTTAATATCTCACAATATAACGGTTCTGTCGCCGATTTACTAACAATATCACCAATTTTGTCTGTTTGAAATGTCCAATATAACCGTTCCGATAGAATCTCTGTTTCGTTTCGGTTATCATCACCACGTTTGTAATCTTCTATAGTCTTTATGCAGCAGTACATAGCTTTTAACAAAAAAGACTTACCACTTCCATTTTCGCCAATTATGAGATTGATATTACTCAAATTATTCCATTCGATGCTTTTGTTTGTTCCAAAATTTTTGAGCTTAAGCTTATTAATCATTTAGATCACCGCTCCTTCGTTTTTTTACCATATCTTCGACCTCAGGCATTATTCACCTTAAGTCGATTGAACCTCATACTTGTGATAGCTCACAATATGTATCCATATATTGGTATTATCATAGCACGCTCGAATGTCATTCTCAATCGTTATATCTTCGCTAGCACCTTCCCGAACTTAGCATAATTGACCACAACCCCATCATCCAAATCTATCTCTATCTGCTGATCGGCCAGATTATGAATCACTTCATCATATTTTTTCAATTCGTCCATCTGTTTAGGTTAAGACTTTCAGCCATTTCGTCGCTTTGGTCTTTTCAGTAACTAATAAGCTTTTGACCCGATCTTTCCTAGTCTTTAACTCCCTAGTTTTGTTGTCAATGATCGCTCGGATGGCTTCCAGTAAGCTGATCGAGGCTGTTTTGATGCGGTAGGTTTCGATCTTTAAGACGTCTTCCATCTCATACCAAAAACTAGCGTCCGGCGGTAGCTTCATAACGACCTTGTCTCCACCAAACGATAAATTCTTAAACTCCTGTTCTCCATACTCACTGTAGTGGTCGAAAAATGGAGTAATGATCTGTATCCCCATTTCACCATCCTGTTTGCCACGAGGTCGGTCATCGATCTGTTGATTAAACGCGAAATCATATTTGCTGTTGATTAGACCTGACTCAAAGAGTATCTTACTATAGACCTGCGACAATTTTTTGAGGGTAAATTCCTGCCACCCTGCCACTTTAGCACTTTGTTCTGCTTTATTGTTAAAGAAGATTCGAAAATCCCTTAGCTCTAGTTCTTGTTCACCTAACCGTAATTTTTTCAGATAGACTTCTTCTACAAATTCCGAAAAAAGCCGATTTGTTTTTAGGATGGCGATTAAGGCCACAAGTTTGCTAGTATGTAGAGAACCGAGTACCAATAGGTTCAACATTATTTCATCTAAGACCGCTACCCGCTCATGGGTAGCACTTAATAGTCTATTAATACCCTTATTGGTGGTACACTGGAAAAGGTTCTCATCTTTAATTTTTGTTCTTATTTCTACAGAAGAAAAGCCAGCCAAAGTTAGCTTGGCAACTTGCTTCAATTCATAATAAAAATAGGGCTCACGTGTGAGATTTGAGAGGTACTGTTGTTCCACATTATCACATCCGACTTAAGCTATAACGGTTATTGTTATCATTCAACCTATTCTTTAAACGATTCTTTTCCTCCCCATGTATTTACGATTAAATCAATCCCTTTTCGGAACAGCTAACATAGGCTTGGCCAGCAGCGATGATGTGGTCAAGCACAGATATCGATATGGGTTCTAAGGCAACCTGGATTCTTTTCGTCACTACGATATCTTGCGATGAAGGAGTTGGACTTCCTCCTGGGTGATTGTGAGCCAGGATTACGCTATGAGCTTTATGGCGTAAGGCCGTTTCTACAATAACCCTAGGATAAACTGGGGCTTGGTCTATAGTCCCCTCATGGACAAGCGCCGGATAAATCACGTTATGTTGCGAATCCAGACAGATCACATAAAAGACTTCATAGGTCCTTCCAGCAAAAAGAGCTAAGACATATTCCCCGGCTTTGGCTGTGCTGTTCAGAACAGGTCTTGTTCCCCAACGATCCTTCAGATAAATCCGGGCCAAAGAAGGAATAAACGCTAGTAATACCGCGGAGTTTTCTCCCAAACCTGGAGTCTTAGCTAAGTCTTTAGGATCAGCTTCCAAGACCCCTGACAGAGAACCATATTTGTTAATCAAAGAATGAGCAAGTTCGTTGGTATCTCTTCTTGGTATGGCATAAAACAACAGAAGTTCGAGAATTTGATGGTCTTCAAAGCCGTCTAGACCTTCTTCGAGGAACCGATTTTTCAATCTGCTTCTGTGCCCTTCATGCATAACTGTCCCTCCATGCCCTTATAATGTTCAAACTTCTTATCTTACGGTATTTCTACATGTTTCCAACATAACCTGCTTGTTTTGCTTAATTAATCCAATCTTTCTTACACTGAACTAGCATTAGGAGTTGCCCTCTAGTTAGTCTTTAAATTTTGCTATTGACACGGAATATAAGTAACATGCCCAGTCTTTGTAAACCGGTACCCAATCATAAATTAATAGTTCGATCACGGTATCAAGGTGGTCAATTTGCAATGTGGTGAGCAGGGCATGAACGCACGTATTCAGGGTACACGGTACTCTTCAAAAGGAGTTTCCTTGAAGCTCAGCTTCTTAATTAATATAATTCATGCTCCGTTAGAGCAGCTTTTAACACCCGATTGGTATCTGGGTGCAGTTCACTTCCGTCCCTATCAATGATTAGCCGATTATTGTGGTAATCATTGATTTTGTTTATTAGTGATACCCCCTATTGTCTTTCAGGCAGTACAATATAATGGCCAATAGTTCAAATTATCAAACGGTAATATTCGAAACATATTTATTAAGGCTATACTCCCCTGATATACCGTGTATTTCTCGCAATCCCGAATAATATTCTTGGATTTCTTGTTTTGATATTATGTTATTACATCGTTCCTTATGGTCTAGGCCCTGCCTGGCATTGACCCAAGGTTTCTCGGCATGTGTTAATCTTTCAAGATATTTAGCATCATACTTACCATAGACGGACCAGACCATCTCTAGTATATTTAGTTCTTCTTGTTCGAAAACACTAGCATCAAACGAATAAACCTTTGGTATATTCGCAGAACCAAATTCTCTAAAATGCACATATAAACTAGGGATTACCGGGCCATGAACCCAAACTTGAAAATCTTCTTGAATAAACGAAACATTAAAGCCTAATGACCACGCTTGTGCATTATTTTCTAGTTTTTGGAGTCTTAAGGGTGTGATGGATTCTCCCGCATCAGGATCAAGTTTATTTAGAAAATACTCAGAAATATTGATTAACTTATTTTCCCTTAAACTTGTTTGGCCTTGATCCAAAAGCACCATAAGTCCAACACTAGCTATTTAGGGGAGCTCGTAAGAGACAAAAAAAATACCGAAGACACGTTTGCACTTTCTTCGGCATTATCATGCGACATAGCTGCTAAATGATGTACTAGATCATTTAGCAGCCGAGCGCCTAGGATACGATATTAAAGTTTTGAAAGGAATCTATCAACATCTTGGAGTTAAAAAGAAAGCTGAAATCAATAGAAAAATCATCAAGCTCCAACAAGAAGAAAGCCGATATCACTAAGAGCAGCATACGAAAATAGACCATTTATACTACAACGCACATATTCGTTCCATAAAAAGGAATAGTTTGTGTTTGACAGTTCTAACTTCAGAACTCTGGACATGAAATGGAAATAATCGGTTACCAATTCCCCCATAAACCATGGAACCCTAGCCACAAGCGGGAAAGGCTTCCCATCATGTAGTACTGCCACACCTTCTCGATTTCCGCGTCCCCACTTGACTTCACTCCAGCCGGGTATGCACCTAATGAACGTGGTGAGCTAATAGGATGGACTGAAGATACTCGCTCATTCTCCCCTACCATTCTCTATATTCCTATCCACCCTTTTTGACGGAGATGTGTCGAAACTTTAGGTTTCGGCACATCCCGTTCTCCGTTATTCCTTCGTTATGATTATATTAGCGGTCTGCGGCAATGCCAAACCTGCGGCTACTTCCAACGTTTTCAGAATTCCTGAAACTCCGGGACAACTGGAATGCGGGCTATATTTGGCAAACACCTCATAAACTCTCCCCATATGAGGTTTATTAAAAATTTCTGTATAGGCATCAACTTCAGTTAATTCCTTTGCAATTTTGTTGTAATTAGGACAATCACTTGTAATCTCCAATTGCACCTTATTATCATCATCACTCACTGCTTTGACATTAATAATAAAACCACAGACCCCCGCGTGTATTACCCCGGTCGCCATTTATGATCTTCCTCCTTGAGTTTAGAGTATCAGCCTACTGACTCTCAGTCTAAGCATACTGCTATTACATTTAATTAGCTCAACCGTTCGATATACATACTATCCATGAAATAGTTGGAGAATGTGGTACTCCCTCCAAGTTCAACATGGCTTATCTTTCTATATAACTCTCCGGCCGTAGCCAGCTCTTGCTGGTTTAACAGAGCGAGAATTGCGCCCACGTGTGCAGCATTTCCCACTGTCTTTATTCTTTCTTCTGAGATATCCGGAACAAGACCAATATTCAAAATGTTAGGTGCCTTGAGATATGTGGCAAAGGTTCCAGATAACGTCACGGAATCAAGCTTAGATACAGTGATTCCAGCCATTTCTACCAGCGTTTTAATTCCTGCACATACTGCCCCTTTGGCCAACTGAAATTCCCCGATATCTTTTTGACTTAAAGTTATATCCTGCCCTTGATCTGCTCCATAGGCCAAGATGAATTCTCGTCCTCTTTCAATAGAACGAATCCGTTTTCGCTGCTCTGGTAAAAGGCTTGGCGTCTTTTCAGGATCGACAATCTTCCCCTGTGTGTTGATAATCCCAGCCTTTCTCATCTCATCAATCGCCTCGATAAGGCCTGAGCCACAGATCCCGATGGGTTCTTGCTCCCCAATCACTTGGCAAACTACTCCCTCTTCTGTGATCATTACCCCTTCAATAGCCCCCTGTTTGGCCCTCATACCGTGGACAATGCCAGCGCCCTCAAAGGCAGGTCCTGCGGCTGTAGAACAAGCCATCATAGTATTTTCTGTCTTTAGAAACAGTTCACAGTTAGTCCCTAAGTCAATGAGCAAATGATTGCCTTGATCTAAAATCTCAGGGGTTCCCACAATAGCCCCTATCGTGTCGCCCCCTACAAAACTTCCAATGTTGGGTAAGAGCAAGACTCTTGCTTGTGGATTAATTTCCAGTCCCAATTCCATCGCGGAAAATTCTAACGGTGTGTTGCATACAGAAACATAAGGTGAAACGGCCAGATGGGATACATCCAATCCAAGAAAGAGATGATGCATTGTCGTATTCCCAACCATCGTCATTTTGAAGATCTCGGTCATACCCACCTTGGTTTGAACTTCGAGTTCCTCTAGCAAGTGATTAATGGTCCTCCTGATCGCTACACGCAGGGCCATGGCGCCCTCTCGGCTTTCCATAGCAAATGTAATACGGGAAATTACATCTGCACCATAGGCTGTCTGTTCATTTTCAGTAGAGACAACCTTCACGATATTCCCTTGATTCAAATCAATTAAGGCCACCGCTACACTGGTTGTGCCAACATCAACTGCAACACCATACAGTCTTTTGGAGGTATCCCCCGCCTCAATTTCCAGTATCTTATCTTCAGAGACCGTAGCAGTTAGAGCGTATTTTTCTGCTCGTAAAATGTCTGGAACCTTGCCTAAGATGTATAGACTTGTCTGGTCGTAACTCCTGCCCGTGACAGCGCATAGGGCCTCCACCACGCGATCCCAATCTCCCCGCTCATCAGCTAGTGTTGGTTTACTAGACTGTATATACACCTTTTTAACCCCTGGATCTAAGTTGGTCTTTTTCATTTTGTTGAGAGCACTCACTTTACGATCTTGGCTCTCCACAAAATGAAGTTCAATGACCATTCCGTCTTTAGGCTCCACACTACAAGCGAGGCGAAATCCCGCCTGTAATTCTAGGGGATTAAGATGCAATATATCGTGATCACTTGGCGGAGAGACATATCCTGTCATCCGTACTTTGCATTTACCACACGTTCCTTTGCCATTACAGATATTCTGCACGGGAAGCTGATATCGAATCAGGACTTCCATTAAGGTTTCATGATCTTCTGGAATTATGACACGATTTGGTAGTATTGTTATTTTCATAATTAACCTCCTGCCAGCATATCTACCGTAACTGTCCTTCCCGGTTCGACATAAACTGTGTCATGGCAAGTGCTTGCATTTAACAAAGTCGTTAACAGATGGAGATCTCCTTCTTCCTCGCCCACGTCCCACCCAAAAAAAATCAGCAACCTCACGAACTTTTTCTCTGTATTTCTCGATGTCTTTCGTCCCCAATGTAACTTATCGAAGTTAACACCATCTGCGCCATAAATATCCTTGGCTATTTTTTCAATTTTTTCCTCAATGGACAAACCCAATTCATAGAGAACTTTGAACTTGGATTCTTTTGTATATTCAATTATTCTGGGGGGACGTTATCAACCGCCCTTTCAGAGGTTGATGTTAATAAGTCTATTTTGGCTAAACTAGCGCCATCCGATGACATTCTGGGTCTCAAAATCACATAACATAGAATTGCGCCAACTTCAGCGACAGCGATGACTAGGCCCATGGGTATAGCGGTGTTTTCGCCTCCAAGGCCCACGAGTGGGGCGACTATGGCACCAATGACAAATGCAAACAACCCTAACAATGCTGAGGCACTGCCCGCTGAATGACCGTAATTTTCCATGGCTAACGCGGAACCGGCAGTCGTTACGACTCCCACGCTAGATACAACTACAAACAAAGGCAATAAGATTGTGGCGAGTCCTGCTTGACTGAGAATCACCGTTAGCAAGCTGATACCGCCCACGGTCGCTAGGACGAGACCACCGATGAAGAGTTTGATTCCGGTAATTCGGCTGGCCAATCGACTGGTTATTTGGCCAGCGATGATAATGCCAAGCCCATTGATGGCAAAAATGATACTAAACATTTGTGGAGAGGCGCCAAAAATATTTTGGACGACAAAGGGTGAACCTGATATATAGGCAAACATAGCTGCCATGACAAGTCCCTGTGGCAAAGCATAGCCCATGAAAACACGGTCACTGATGAGGACGCGAAAGGTAGCTAACGTGTTTTTCAAGCCTGCTTGAGAGCGACGTTGCACCGGCAAGGTCTCTGGTAAAGCCAGTAAGACGGCCAGTAGCATGAGGATGCCGACCACACTCAAAACTAGAAATACCCCCCGCCAAGAGGTGAACCGCAGGAGCTGACCCCCTACAATTGGCGCGAAAATAGGCCCCACACCATTGATCAGCATTAAAAGGGCAAAAAACTTTATCATCTCTGCCCCTGAGTACAGATCCCTAACTATGGCACGAGAAATTGCAATGCCTGCGGAGCCCGCAAAGCCCTGAATGAACCGAAGTAGAATCAATCCCCCGATGGAGGGACTTAGAGCGCAAAGTAAGGATGAGAAAGCAAAGCAAACCAGGCCGATCAAAAGGGGGATACGACGCCCGCGTATATCACTTTGTGAACCTGACACTAATTGTCCCAAAGCGAGGCCGAGTAGACAAGCCGTCAGACTGAACTGGGCAAGTGATGCGCTAGTGTGTAAATCCTTGGCTAAAATAGGCAGAGCAGGTAAGTACATATCAATTGACAATGGCCCAAAAGCAGACAACGAGCCTAAGATGATAGCCGTCCGTAACCGATTCGATAGCGAGACCGTCTGGGGAGAATTAATGAGATCGTTTTGATGAGTATTCACTTGAATATCTTATGCTCCTTTGCTGCGAAATCTGGGACGATGGTATTTGCCTTCTAGTCTACACGATGGAAAGAAGATTTCGTTAACTTCTAAAACAAGATCAAAGCCACATAGGAAACCGTATTTTTACCATTATTATAAGGTATTCCCAAAACGTTTAGCAAAGCCATTACGTCAATTCCATTAGCTTCAACGGAGGACACGGCTTTATCAGGAAACCGACATTCTTCTTCTACAGTATAAGCACATTTTTCACAATAAGTACAGTTACCTGCATTTAAGGGAAGCACTTCTTTAAATTCATAGTTATTCTCCATACATTCAAGCATCTTCCAGAATATATTTGTATGATTCGCCTTTCCTTCTAGCATACCTTCCCAGTCAAAAGAATCTTCTATGGAATGGACTGTCTGCAATAAAAGACCCTGCTTAAACCCCAAGACCCGCTCTCTCAAGACATTAATAGCGCCCACTGCAGGAGGACACATCCAATTTGCATTGTAAGATCCACACGAATTCTGTTCACAAAGTTTCCTTAGCTCCTCATTAAACGTGATTTTAGAGACTTCAACGATTGAAGCATGTGTTGCATTTAGAGCATAGGCGTCCTTGACTAAATTGCTGAAAGTCGATTCCATAGTATTACCACCTTTCTACTTTGCTACGTTAATACTAGCCTGTTGAGGCAATGCCAAACCTACACTAAGCATAAAATAAAATGACGTAAACCCCGGCACAATTTGCCGGGGTTTTATTTGTCAATGCACCCTTTTCTTAAGCACTTACTTTCTCAACACAGCAGGTCAACTTTCAGAACATTTCTTTACTCATTCTGTCAATTTCCTCACTTGTAGTCTCGTATACGCCCGGGAAGGAAGCGATATTTAAACCCTGACTTAAGTTTGGAATAAAGTATAATTTCCCACATTCTTTACAGGCAATTTCTACATATTTTGCTATTTCTCCGCGTGACCAGCTAGGGTGATCGACTTTACCGCTGTCGATATCTCCCATGAAGGAGATTTTTCCGCCATATTTCTTAATCAGTTCAGGAACGTTGTTCGTTGTCATAGCTCCTTGCCAGATGTCTATTCTCATTTCAATCATAAAGGGGACAAAGGTAGCTGCATAGGAATCGCTATGGTGAACAATGAGTTCGACTCCGTTGTCCTTCCAGAATCCATATACTTTTTTATAAGCCGGTAAAAAGAACTCTTCAAACATGGCCGGAGAAATTAATGTCGAAATTTGGCTGCCCCAGTCATCGTGATGAAAAAGGGCATCGGGATGAATGTGATCAATCACTTCTTTAGCATAGGCTAACTCGTACTCTACAACATAATCGATGAGTTCTTGCATTGCTTCTGGTTCTTCGTAAAGAGCCATTAAGGCATCTTCAATACCCATTAGGTGATGCGTCATTTCAAAGATACCCGGTGCACAGAAAGCTGTTACGAACTCGTCATTGCGGTCAACAGAATTGGCATGTGCTATCGCTGCAGCCCATTCTTCGTCAGTATAGAAAACAGACGGTGCTTTTACAGATTCTTTCCATTTTGTAATGTCTTTCAACGCCT
The DNA here is from genome assembly GCA_031292095.1 of Desulfosporosinus sp. Lineage (GTDB taxonomy): Bacteria > Bacillota > Desulfitobacteriia > Desulfitobacteriales > Desulfitobacteriaceae > Desulfosporosinus. The sequence continues at coordinate 11,669 of JARLHU010000111.1, read as the reverse complement.
TGTGTTCTTCGTCGTGTACAGGGAACGAACCTATTTGACCTTCCGGCCACCTGAAGGTAATACCCCATTTATTTTTAACTTCCGTACCGGGAGCCGGTGCTAAAGGAAGATCCATTGGAGCTTCCATGATTAAGTTTAAGAACTCATACTGGTTTACAAACCTGTCAGGCTTTCCACCCTTAATTGTTTCCATTAAGTTCTGTCTCTTCGTTAACATGAGAATCCGTCCTCCTTCTATGTGGTTTATAAAAATTTCACTAATTCAACCACTTTGACAGCAGCGCTGCCGGCATCGGGAGCAAAACCATCGGCGCCGATCTCATTGGCGTATTCCTGGGTTACAGGCGCGCCACCGACGATGACCTTAAATCCGGTCAAACCGCTGGCTTTGATCGTTTGAACGGTTTCCTTCATTGCTGTCATTGTTGTTGTAAGAAGTCCTGAACATCCTACTATAGTTACGTTTTTATTTTCTTTGATGGCCTCAATATATTTAGCTGGCGATACGTCTACGCCAAGGTCTACTACATCAAATCCGGCACTTTCGATCATCATTGCCACAAGGTTCTTACCGATGTCGTGAAGATCGCCTTGAACTGTACCAATAATACAGGTACCTTTAGAAGATGAGGTATCGCCAACGAGAAGTGGTCTTAGTACATCGACACCCTTGGTCATGGCTTTAGCCGCCATCAGCATTTCAGGTACGAAAATTTCTCCTTTGGAAAATTGGTCACCGACGACGCCCATGGAGTCAATCATAGCCTGGAGAATGTCTTTCGCTTCGCTTCCTTCATCCAATGCTTCCTGTACCAGACCTGGAACAAGTTTAGCTTTTCCTGCTTCTAACTTAGCTTTTACGTCTTCAATCTTAGACATTATTTTGTCCTCCTCATTATTTGATTTTATTACGGGTCATTATTTTTTTTGACCAAATAATTCTGCTCGGTAAGCTCCGATATATTCCATGCAGCATTCGTCTTTACCTAAGAGTGCTTCAGTCGCATAGATCATGCCCATCAAGTCTTGGTTAGTCGGGGCGAGAATCGCACTGTCCATTCCCGCGTTCATCGCCAGTACAGTGAAAGCCTGGTTGACCATTTTTCTGACAGGAAGATTAAATGAAATATTGCTGAAGCCTCCTGTCACATGAATTTCCGGATACTGAGCTTTGATTTCTTTGATCACGTCAACCACCATATTAATGCCATCTTCAGAGGTACAGAGCATTTCTACCAACGGATCGATGTGCAAGCGTGACGGGGCAATATTATACGCTTTTGCCTTTATCATGATCTCTGCAAACACTTTCAGACGTTCTTGTGCCGTCTTGGGAATTCCGGTATCATCGCATAAGAGGGCAACGCATTCCCATTTGGTATCAGCGATTATGGGGAACACGACTTCGATCTTGTTGCCTTCGCCGGAAACAGAATTGATAAGGCCTGGCTTTTTGCAAAATTTCATCGCTTCTACACAGGTTTGTGTATGGGGGCTGTCGATAGCTATAGGTGTATCGGTAACCTCCTGGACCAAGTCGATAAGCCACTTCATGGTTTCGAGTTCAAGGCTGTCTTCAACTGATGCACATACATCGATGAAGGCTGCTCCAGCATCGGACTGAATTTTAGCTAGATTGCGAATAACGTCAGCATCCTTTGCAGCGATTGCCTTAGCTACGGAAGGAATTGCACCGTTGATTTTTTCGCCAATGATTATCATTTCACTTTGCCTCCCTGTAACTTATTTTATCTATTTCCGCCACGCTACCCATTATATGGTCGTCATTACATTAGTTTTTTACTTGTGCTCAATAGTTTAGTTCCCTGAAATTTTAGTTCGATGTAATTATCGATCTTATCTAAGCGTACTCTTTTTTTTCTATTCTGGCTTTGGGCAATTTCACAAAGTAATCAGTTTTCAAAGTGCATGATGAACCTTGCATTGAACAGCTGCATGAAGATCATTTGGAAAAAGTCGATATAGTAACAAGAAAAATGGAATGTAATGAAACTAAAGTTTCATTACATTCCATTTTTACTACAATAATATAATTGCATCAGGGTAAGTTAATTTTCAAAAACTCTAGAATTTTATAGGACAGATAAAGCTCAAATAAAACATCACCATTATTCAAATCGACATTCAAAATTTCTTCAATTTTTTCAAGACGGTGAAACATGGTATTGCGATGGATATTCAAGCTGTCAGATGCATCCTTAACGTTTTTAAATTTTCGGAGATAGGTATAAAAGCTGCGGGCATAATCCGTGCGGCTTTTTTTATCATATTCAATGAGTTTGATCAAGGAAGGATGAATAAATTTCTGTATTTTTTTGTTATCAGCGTTGACATTGATTAAAGCGAAGATAAGATAATCTTCATATCGAAAAAAATGACTGTCCTTCTTGAGGATATTTCCTAACTTCAGTGCCTCGACGGACTCCAAGTAACGTTCCCTTACTTCTGCTAAGTTAGAAAAAGAACGGCTGATCCCTGCCTTTATATTATTGTTTTCAATAAAATCTTTAAACGACTTTGTTTCTGCCTCCAGAAAATGCCTTTCATTTTCATAACTAGCGAGTATGACAACATTTCGATCATATATAACAACTTTTGCGTTAGCAAATTTATTTTCAACTTCATGCCTCATGAACGGAAGGGTTGATTTAGATGGGTCCAAATTCTCTATATCCATGCTAATAAGAGACAGCCTCTTTTTTAACTTTAGACTTAATATTTTCATTCGTTCATCAATTACCTGTTCGTCCTCTAACTTGCCATCCAGCAAATCATACAGAAAGCTTTGATGCAGCAGTCCCTGAGAATAATGGCTATATTTATTTTTTTGCAACTCGATTGAAAATGCATCACAAAGGATGGAGATGATCTCCTTATCGCTTTCTTTAAAATCCCGCTCATGAGCACAAACCGCCATGAAGGCTACATTTCTTCTATTAATACAAATCTTGCAGATAATTCTGGGATATTTGCAGTACGGATCCATCCAGTAAAAAGGGACTTCATTATTTGTTATTTGTTCAAACAGTTTACTCTTTACATAATAAGAATAGGTCTGAAAGTTGAAATTCTTCTTCAGCATCAGCTCATTCCAGACGGGATCGTCCGTTACGCTTGTTTCACCGGTATAAGCAAGAAGTTTTACACTGAAGTCCGTTATGGTAAAAGGGTTGCCCAGTAGCTCATATCCGAGATCGACAAGGGCTTGCAGTCCTGACTCTTTACTCAGCATTTTGATGAGCCGGAGCGAATAATTGGAATGAAGCAAATTTTGATCCATAATGGGCCCCCTCTCCAATGCCATGTGCATCACAGCAATTTAGCCTCTGTACGAAATTCGAAGTCACTTATTATATATTTCAATTATTGTGCTAATTATCCTCCCATTTGTCTGATTTTCGTTAAAAAGGGATACAACCAGACAAAGGTTTTGTTCCGATCTGGAAGATCTGTGTTTCAATTTCCTCGGTATTGAGCGTTTTTTCATTTTTAGTCCTCTTTTTGTTTATAATGTTACTTCTAAGGCTACTTTCAGCTTGTAAAATGTGTAATGAGCCAATCATCTTCAACAAACTTTCAAATACTTGGAGGAACATATCGTTGCGAAGGGTTAAGATATGGTCCGCGATGTTCAATCTGCTACAAAAAATAACAGAACTTTCGAAGTTATTGCAAATACTCCGCAATAAATAGGTTTGGTAAGCCATAACTATAATCACATAGAATGAGTCGTTTCAACAAGTCATTTTTATCTACAATATGTGGAACGATCAATAGCTTTAAGAGCCTCCAGCAAAAGCTGGGGGCTCATTATAATGTTGACTCAATTATACGGCTATGTCCTCGTAATGCTGGCTATTTAATCAGTTTGAAAAATTCCTTGAACAGAGGTGTCCAGCTTGCTTCATCAAATAGTGTGTTTAATCCTTCTTGCATATTTAGACATCCTGAGCCGTTTTGAGCACGATATCGCCATCTGACGTTAGTAAACAGGGGCTATTAGATTTATCAGTTATTCCACAGGATTCTCCTTTTGCATCGTAGATTTGCCGTTCCCCTGTTGTAGAATCCGTGACCTCGAAACCGTCAGGTAAAATGTAATCCTTGCCGCCGTCGTCTGACCCTTCGTAATCTCTATTATTTCCGCTCCAAGGATAAAGAGAGTAACTGACTCCCTGTTCTGAAATTTGATGAGTCTTAGTAGTAGTCACTCGATAAAGTTTAACCGTGTTCATCCTTAAACCCCCTTCGCGCTTCGATCTCCTTAGTGATCCGCAAGCAATCTTTTATCCGATATAAGTATCTAACGCACGCACGCGAATATCGAATTTCATTTACGCTCCTCAAACCTAAGACCATTATATCCGTAAAGATGTTAACCAATACTGAAGCAAAAGCTACTGAAGGTCTTTTCGATCTCTTGGTCTTTCCTCCCTTGCCGCCTGTGTGTGATAGAGGCTAAAGTGCTGATCGTGAACTGCTCAATTAGGGGATTATTATTCTCAGACGGTTTGTTTATATAATTATGCAAATATTCATGAACTGAAGTCTTTATTATGGCACTTATATATTCAATCGATTTTACCAAAAGTGAACCGAACATAAGTAATAGCGCCTTTTTTGTATACCTTATTAAAGGGGACAGTAATAGAGTAATTTTCGTCTTTTCCTTTCACTATAGACGGTGGATTGTATGTATACCAATCTTCCATAGTTTCATATCCACTTTCATTTACTATCTTGTTGATACCAACAGAAACAGGAATCTGGTCTGGGTTGCCTGGGACCATCAAATCATATTTTCCATTTAGCACCACGGTAAATCCAGTCCCTGTCAAAGTATAAGAAATGATCTTATCGCAATCTCCCATCAATCCCTTAAACTCATATTGATTAGAATCAGAATTGTGGATCAATTCGAATTCAACGCCAAAAATATCTCGCTCCGCGTTAAAATAGTCAACCCTGGGGTTATCTGTGTACGACCAGTCCACAAGCGCATCTTGTGGTTCAACGGACGTTGGCTGGGAAACAATAGTGGAGTTTTCTGTACCGATGGGATTTTTCGGTTTGGCCGAATAATTGCAAGCAGTCAAAACGTTAATTGCCATAATAGCAAGAACATAGAGTAAAGCAATGTGTCGTTTTTCCATAAAAATCCTTTCTGAACAGATTACTGTTCTGAGAACTTAAAAATATAAACCGATATTATACTTTGCTATCCGTGCATGGAGGCGCTGAATCTTTGCATATGGTTTCGCACTAACATCCAGAGGGTTTGCGACGTTGGGTCTATGGAGACCATTGGTGCACTAACGGCTAACCGTCGCATATGGATTGCAAAGCATTGATGATATCATTGGGCGAAGTACCTGTACCCTGTAATTCAATGAGCGCAGTCCGCTTGGCATACTGTGAAGCCCAAGCGTAAAAATAACCTGGTCCATATGAAGAACTGCTATGGTCAACACCGAGACTCCTTTGGAAATAACTACACAATTCAGAACTGCCATACGAAGTATCTGACCATCCATGAACATCGATTACATCCGTTGGATGAATCCCTTGAACCAATGATTCTAGTGCCCTTGTTTCGGGTGAAGAAAGCGGTGCTAGAGTTTTGTTCCGAGCATTAGTCTGCCGTACCCACTGAAAGTCAAAATCTCTATTTATATCCACTCCCAGGGATAGTTGACAACGTCCTGGGCCATTGTTCGTCCAACCATCGATTAATCCATCAGGATTTGCACTACTAACCACGTATAAAGATGTCGTCTTCAATTCATTAGGATGCGCTGTAAAATAGCTTATAGCTGCGTCCCCCATATTGACTAATACCTGTCCGTCGCCCCCATAACTATCTTCCCATCCATGAATTTCAAAAGTAACTAAAACTACTTTATTAGGTTTTGGTACTTCCATAGCTGTTACATACAGAGGTCTTCCTTGGCCGCTAGTTCCGTACTGTATGGTCTTGATGGTCGTTGCAACGACATTGAGAGTGAGCTTAATGGTTCCGTTATACCCATCAATAGTTCCTTCGAAAACGCTTGACCCAGCTATGCTAGTATCCAATCTGGAACCGTTCCACTGTATTGGTTTATCAACTTTGCTACTGTTGTACAGTGTGGCTGTTACCGTCGTCGGTAATGCATACTCTTGGTACTGAGCAAGCGTCTCCACACTATCTGCCACCGAGTATATACTATCCTCCTTCGCCACGCCTGATACTAAGTCACTCACACTCTTTAGTATTGCTTCAGGAACAACCCTAGTTCCTCCGAATGCAATTAGGCTAGGACTCGCGTTATTGGCGTGTAGTCCGCTTAGATAGCTGGCTACCGATGGCGGTAAGGTAGGCTCGCTAGGATCGATAAGCACCATGGGATCACACGTTTTGGCAGCTAATACGCTACCTGACAACGCATCGGCAAAATCGGACCCTGTACTCAGGTAGATCGTTTTAGGAGTTAATCCAAACGTTCTGGCAATGACTGCGTTCGTGTCAAATCTATCTTGCCCTGCTAGACGTGTTATCGAAGAATTGGACACGAGGGACCGAATTTGAGACTCGACGGATGGCGATATAACACCAGTTCCTCCCACAATATACACTGCCGAAGGTTGTTGCCTTAATACATAATCCTTTATATCTTGAGCCAAATAATCTTTACCTACTAGTAAGATAGGCCATCCTTTGTTACTGGCAACGCTTGAAATACTCAACGCATCCGGGAAGTCTTCTGCCGAAGCCATTACAACCGGAGTAGCCATGCCTACTGCCAGTTTTTGAGCGATTAGATAATCTGTATCATATCGGTCATACCCACCAATTCTATCAATGTTTGTAAATCCTAATTGCTTTAATTTTGTTTCAAACCCTTTGTCAATAATCGCAGTTCCACCGATAATGTGAACTGTTCCAGATTTACTTAAGTGCTCTGTAATATAGTTAAAAGAGTCACTTGAACTTTCAACCTTGTTATTTACAAGCAAAATGGGAGCCTTTAATTTTGCAGCCAATACACTGACCGAGAGAGCATCAGGAAAATTATTACCCGTAGTGAGTATAACGTCTTGAACGATTCCTTGATTCAATTGTTCAGCTATCACTCTCGCTGTTTGGAAACGGTCTTCACCCGCTAATCGGTTATTTGTTGATGCAAATGCATTTACAGACGACACCATTATAAAGCTTAATAATAAAGTAAAATAGAGTACAACTTTCCTTTTTAAGGGTAAACTACTCTTCTTATCAGACAAATAGACTTCACCCCTCAAAACTTTTCTATAGAATCTGACATTTTATATACATCTCCTCTCACTATCATTGCATAAAATAATTTGCCCTTGTCAAGCGGGAACTGCGACCTTTTCAAAATGTCTAAATTAGCCCTAATCTGGTATATGCAACAAGCCGGCAGTTCCTAGTCTGGTAATACCTCAAATACAATGATAACAAAGATAAATGTCATTACTATTACATTTATCTGCAATTTATAAATAAGCCTTGAAAAACGCTCGTTTGCTGTGTCAAAATAAACTTGGAATAACTGCTTGTAACAGTGGATCTGACAGCCAGCGTTGAAAATTGAGAGATGATCTCTCCGAAAAGCAGCTGACGTATAAAGGATGCTTCATTTGAAAACTCAGCATTTTGGCTTGCAGAATCTGCATGAATTAATTAAGCCGCATGGTTCCTGGATTCCAAATTTTATCATGTGCCTAAAACTGCTTTTGACTGTCGAACCCGAGATCTTGACAGTAAGATATTGTTATTTTACAATATAAAACACTCATCCAAAAAATTGGAATGAGTGTTTTATCGTAGTTATATGGTAAGGTTCTGACGGACTTGACCGACGGGACCGACTACTTAGATGAATTAAGAGATACTTGCGGATATTAACGGCAATTATGTCCAACTCCCGATTAATGCAGAAACCCGCAAACTCGCTTATAATTGTGCAAGGCTTTCATAGTGTGACCAAAAATTAATTTGGTCGGAAAGACAAGGGGGGCTACATCCTATATCTCATTTTTCAAGATGCAGCCCCTTTCGAATTTAACTAAAGAAATAACGAATTGATTCATCCAGAGATTTGCTCGGGTCAATTTTATCCCCTACTTTACCGACAGCAGGTATTTTAATTTGTACATTGGAGACAGGTGCGCGTTTAGTTATTTCGCCATCAGATTTTTCCTTTTCCATAACTGTTCCTCCTCTTACACTTATAAGGCTTATTGGTCTAAAACATTTTAATAAGAAAATCAATAAGCCAATAACCTTAATTTCTCCGAAAGCTGCTCAGATAATGCCTAGTAAGTTTTGGACAGATAATTATCAATATACAATTTTAGCATACCAATGCTAAAAACCGTCTGTTTTTAATGCATTTTCTTTCAGCTCAATAAAAAATCAAGTACGTTGATTTGACGAATCCCGTTATGGAAAGTGGGAGGATCGTCATCCAACGTCAGGAGATATTTTGGGAAATGGTTGGCAATTTTCTTTAACGGTTTAAGTTCTCTATCCAAGGTATCTGCCTCTCTAACCGTAGCAGCTACGGAGAGGCTCTATCTCCATTATATTAATTAGGTTTTTGAAAAACCATCCTCCAAAAAGCCGTTACTTTTGCCGCAACTGCAAGATCCCATCAGACTCTGACTACCCGTCACATCACACCAGCACTCATCCATCCCGTACTGTTCGACCTGATCCGTAAACCGCTGATAGATGGCTCTCGTCATCTTCGAGTATTTCAGATACTGTTCATACTGCGGTGGTACCAAAATGAGGTTCGGACATAACCCCTTTGCCTCCCAGTTGACCATCCCAGTTTTCACTCCCGCTTTTTTGGCCAGTTCCGACTTTGCCAGCACAATACCGTGCCGATCCTCTGTGCTTCCACAGACGGCTACTGCTTTTCCCCGCAGTCTTGGATCAAGCATCATCTCAACGGAAGCGTAGAAAAAATTCAAATCGCTATGAAGGCTGGCGGTCAGGGGGATCGTTATACTGTCCGTGTCCAGTGCAGGGACAAATATAAAGAGCCCAGCGCCTTGTTAAATGCGAATGGGCTCTCACCGTATTGTCTTTCGGTACACTTATCTCCCAAAAAAGATACTATCTCTCTTTAATAACGCCGATTTCCACAAACCGTTGATAGTCAAACCTCTTCGACTTCTTAAACAGCCCAAAATTTTAGCAGTCACTAATGTATTCTCTGTATCCTTACCTCAAGCATGTTAATGAAGCAGCCGAATATCCTCCTTCAATAAGCCGGTTATTTCAGCTATCTCATCAATACTCATGCCTTTAAGCAGTAACTTTCTGGCGGTTGCCTTTTTTTCTTCATTGCGTCCTTCTTTTTTTCCTTCCACGCGGCCCTCGTCTTTTGCTTCTTCTTCCAACGCTCGTAAAACTTTGCTCATTCTTAACACCTCCAGTATCTTTCGTGTGTATTCTCGATCAATAAAATTATCAGAGATATCAATCACACAACCTGTCAGAAATATCTTTTGATTTTCATCAAGGATCATATTAGCCAATTCGATTGTCTCAACCGCCCGCTCTTGCTTAGAGTGTGAGCTCTTCATCAGAGGTAGAAACGCCAATTGCATTCGTTCTAATTCGTCTAAACTGGCACCGCTGCGAATTTTTAGTCCCAGTGCCTCAAAGAGCTGATCACCATCATACCGATCCATGAAAATTCCCTTGGCCCGATATTCAATAGATCCACAGTCTAAGACGTCAGGAGCGTCCGTAATTCATGCTCCTTATACGACATACGTATGGATCACCTTATGACGCTTCCGGTACAGGGCCACATCGTACTCCATAAATCGCTCTAATTCCTCGGGTCCCTTGGTACTTTGAAATTCTAATATAGTGTCTTTTGAAAGAAACTCACCAATTCGCCCTAACGGAAACCCAAGTGCTTGCATTACTTTACCACATATATCTTCGTTCTTTCCTGCTTTGGTTAGAGTCTCAATTGAAAACCATCGAAAAAGACACTTTAACTGTGTAGCAGATTCCATTTTTGCTTTTCTCACCCAATGTATTGACCTCAAAATAGCTAGCTTGAGCTCTGATTCAGGTAATGTTAGCAGTGCCTGCATTCTATCAGCAGGTGGGATAAACTCATTAACTCTTGCAAACGAAAGGCAAGGACCTACTGATTGAACCAGCAGTCGTTCACTTTGCCAATGTGTTCTAAGATTTTTTATCATCCCCGTGGACAATAATGGCGTTTGACCCAATCCAAACGTGTTCAAATCTATATAGTCCAAGACTTGCTCAAATTTCGCTTCTATTGGTCCGGTATACGCGTTCTGAATAAATCATAACATGAACCACAGACTTAATTATGGTGAGGTCAATTTCGTCAAATTCTCAACTATAAGGACCGCAGGACGAGCTCACTGACTGCCCCTCATTTCTGCGCGTGGGGCAAGGTCCAACCATTGACCCAACTCCGTTGGCCGACCCCGCTTAAAAAACACTGCAATCAGGTTGGTGCTGATTGCAGTGTTTCATGTTTGGCGTTATTCTGAGCGTCCCTCTAGGAACGAAGCATTGTTTAGCTTAATACTCTACTAATTTGTCTCTACTCTCACGTAAAGTACTGGATCCGGTCTTTCGTATTAATTTGCCCGAGAAGGGTTCTATTTAGCGTTCAGTTACTAGCATGATCTGGAGCACAACCATCCCAGCGGTATGGTACGCTGTTCTATTTGCTCGATAATGACCGCATAATACTGCAGCAAAAAAAACAGCGATTAAAATGGACAGAGCTGCTAGTCATCCTGACTGAATTATGAGCGGTAGCACAATCCTCTCGCGGATGCGTTTTCGGGTCCTGGCCGGCTGCCACTCAGTGGATCTCCCCTCATAATTGGGGAGCTAACTGAGCTCAGAGCGCGGTTATCCTGAAGCCGGGAGTGGGGCCCGCCGTTTCGGGTCCTGGCCCTGCCTCTCCACAGTCACCCCTCGTAACCTCGGGCTGCCTCCGGAGCTTGGCTCGCCGGCTCGGGTCCAGGCTTATCTCCGGCTTAGAGTCACCCCTCGTAGCCTCAGGTTGCCTCTCATCCTTTGCGCGCGGTCCGTGGTCTTGCCCAGATTCGGACCCGTGGGTTTGTGCGAGGCTCAAAGCTCATTGTTATAGCTCCGTGCTGACAATGAGCGGACCAAATCGCTTATCCTGTGCACTTTCGCGCACTTGCTTTGTGTGCGTACTCGACATCGAGGGCATATAACCTATACCTGCTCGGGTACCTCTTTTAGTTTACATACTCTTGTCGTTGGTGTCATTCGCCTCTGCTTAGCATCCATGATAGTACCGCTCAGGATTGCATCGCCGTCTACTGCGGCCTTAGCTACCAATTGACAGCTATTTATCTACACAGTCTTCAGATTATTATTACTTCTGTGAGAACTGAACACTTCTTTATATTACATAGAATCGTTCATAATAAAAAGCTCCTTTCGAATTGTGTTGTTCATGCCTCTCGACACTTTTATCCTAACACTCTTCAAAAGGAGTTTCCTTGAAGCTCAGCATCTTATTAATATAGTTCTTGATCCGTTAGAGTAGCTTTTAACACCAGATTGGTATCGAGTTGCAGCTCTAATCCGTCCCTAT
>JARLHU010000110.1 GCA_031292095.1 Desulfosporosinus sp. | reverse complement strand
GTACGACGGTTTAGTCTTAACAAATTTTATTAAGATAAGTTCGACATTTGACAATATCAAATTCAACCATACCCCCTTAGCAATACTGCTATTAATAATAGTAGTATTGCTAAGGGGGTATGTCAAGAAATTTTTGGCTTTTGATTAGTTTATAATGATTTTAACTCCAACCCTTTTACCGCTGTCTTAATCCTTTGCAACCCCTCTTCAAGCACCGAACGAGGGCAACCTAAATTAAGCCGTTCAAACCCTTTTCCACCTGGTCCAAACAGGTAGCCCGCATTTAAACCTACACCCGCCACATGTACGAGAAATTTATGTAAGGCCTGCGGTTCCATTCCTAAGGCCCGAAAATCGAGCCAAACAAGATAGGTTCCTTCAGGTCGAATCCCCTTAATCTGCGGTAGTTCCTTGTTTAGGAACGACATCAGAAAATCCACATTTCCTTTCAAGTAGTCCATTAATTGTTCCAGCCAGTCTCCGCCATATCGATAGGCCGCCTCCAGCACCGTTATTCCAAACACATTGGGATGATGAATACCGGTCAAGTTAAGCGACGCTTGAAACGCTCGTCGATACTTGGCATTGGGAATGATTAAATTGGAAGTTTGTAAACCTGCTAAGTTGAACGTCTTGCTAGGGGCTGTACAAACAATCGATTGAGCCGCCAACTCTGCGGAAAGAGAAGCAAAAGGAATATGATGATAACCCTCATAGATCAGATCCCCGTGAATTTCGTCGGATATGACGAGAATATCATGAGCTAGGCAGAGCTGCCCTAAACGTTCCAACTCTTCTCGTTCCCATACCCTCCCCACTGGATTGTGGGGGTTGCAAAGTATCATCATCTTAACGCCGCCGCTTGCAAATTTTTCAGCTAAGTCCTCAAAATCCATAGTATATCGACCGTTTTCCCACCGGAGTTGGCTGTTAACAACTTCACGGCCGTGATTCTTTATCGCTTGAAAGAAGGGTGGATAAACTGGCGACTGAATGAGGATTTTCTCCCCAAGCTTGGTTAAACTCCGTACCAATTCATTTAAGGCAGGAACAACACCAGGGCTGAAGGTAATCCAGTCTCGTTCGATTTCCCAACCATGACGCTTCTGCATCCAGTCGATAATAGCCTTGTCATACCCTTCCATTCCACAAGAATAACCATAAATTCCATGTTGCGCACGGTTCACCAAAGCCTCAACCACGGCTTTTGGTGCTTGAAAGTCCATATCTGCGACCCATAACGGCAAAATATCCTCGCGCCCAAATATTTTTTGATTAAAATCACATTTTATAGATCCCGTATTGTGCCGATCGATGATCTGATCAAAATCGTAGTTCATGAATTCGCACCTCTTTCTCTTCTATAATACTTGTCATTATCTAGGATCATTGATTTAGATTTAAATATACACCATCCAACTCATCTTGGGTGATTCTAATATGGGTATTTTTGTACAACCCCTCGAAAAGGTGGAATAACGAAAACAGCAACCTTTGCTAATCTAACTTAACAAAGGTTGCTGTTTTATTAGCAATTTCATATTCTGTATCGGTTATTTGAATTAAAACCATAGAGGTTTCAGGGGTATATCCGATGCCTTTCAGAGAATGGCAGAGCTGCCTATCGCAGTTCATGATCTTCTTGAGGACATTTGTTGCGATTTTGTATTACATCTGGCTATTTATTTTTGCCAGTTGTGCTTGGTAAGCTTCTAGTGATAAATCCCCTTTGACAAACTTATTTTCCAACAGGGTAATCCTTTCTGTTTTGGATAATGGTCTTTCGCAATCAATATTAACCGCACTATTTTCACCTTTAAGCGGCTCCAATATATTTTGGAGCTTGTCAAAGGCTTCAAAATATCGTAGACCAAATATTCTTTGGGAAACTGCATTCATATGAATACCGTCCGGATTAGCTTGAAGAGCCGAAGCTGTAACAAAGTAGCAATTTTCCTGCGTATTGGAAAAATTTTCGAGTTCTTTATTAACTAATGGGTACTCTTGAAAATATTCGCCAAACATGCCACTACATAAATAATCCCCAAGCCCCCCCATAATAAGAGGTATGTCTGGTACAGAGAGTTCACGGCGAAATGCCTCGACAATGAGTAAAAACTTTTCATGGTAACGGCTAGAGCGTTCCGGAGAGCATTCATTTTCGCCTTGATGCCAAAGTATTCCATCCAGCATGCTGGTTCGTTGGGCAATCTTTGCCTGGAACACCGCATGATCAAACAATACTCCCTCCACAGCCCAATCATCAAGACTGGTGCCACCATCAGCACAAGGAATCAGTCCAATTTCTTCATTTTTATTTTTTTTACACCATGCCGCCGCAAAGGAGGCTGCCAGGCCAACACCAGAAAAAGGCCGATCATAGTTTATAGGTTCCGTCATAATTTGCCAGCGCCCGTTTCGCAACATCTTTATTCGTTCATTGCAAATTGGCGGGACATCTTTCAGAAATCCGCGACCGGCCATATTGGACTGTCCAACCATTAAAAAAGAATGTCTCATATTTAATTCCCCTTTATTTTACCTCTGTTCTTTGCTGCAATATTTCTGCGAAAATCAACTATTCATCACTCCAACTGAAAGCAACAATGAAATCATAACATGGTTAAAATAAGCATTCAATCTAATTAATGATGCTGTAATGATTATGCGCATAGTAGTTTCTCTTGACCTATTATTCTAATAGTATCTCCAAAACCATCGCATTTTTACCAAAGGAAGGTCTTAGGCTGTATTCGTCCTTGACCTCTTCTTATCGAATTCAGCCCAACGTTCTTCCATCGACATTGCCCTAGTTTTCTTTCCTTTTGGAATTTCAGCTGAAACGCTCTGAATACTTTGATCTTCAGTATTCGGGTGTTGTTTAACACTTTCTATGACTACTTTAGTTTCCGTTATATTATGTGAGGGTTCAGCAACTTCGTTGGTAAGTTCACCTGAAGTATGAGTTATTTCAGTACTAATTTTATCTTTTACTTCTGACATCGTCACTTCTTTGTATACTTCTATTTCTGTTGCAACTCGAGCGATTCTAGCTCTTGTTTCTCTCATATGTTCATCTATTATCCTTTCTTTTATAATTGTACGCACGATCTTAATTCCGCCTATAACCAACCCCGTTATTAGTGCTAAGATAGACAAACCCTTAATATATTTAGATGGTGACAGTTCGAAGGTGACGTTTTGAATAAAACTAAATATCGTATTAATCATTGCCCAAGTCCTCCTCAACACTGCATTTTTATATCCTAGGTTTATTTTCTATATTTCTCAAGGAATCTCCTTTAGATATATTGTAAAATAATGTAATATTATCCTTATTAGGATCACATATAACCATCGTTATATTCTCTCTGTGTTGAAATAATCTAAAAATTAAAAAGATGACCCCAAAAAACACCGCACCATCATTCCAACAAAGAATGATGGTGCGGTGTTTTTTGGCTTTATAGTTTATTCAGTTATCTCTGTGGAACTACGTCCTTTAATATCAATCCTTTAATTCAAAACGATATAACACTATCACGCACTCCACGTGCGTTGATGTTACTTCACTGATGGTTTCTCAGGGGTAAAGTCCCCTCGTCTTTACTGTCTAATGACTCAAGTTTTGATACAATTTAGCGGTAATCGAATTCCGCTAAAAGGTTTGATTAACGCTAAATTGTATAGGTTTCTGCTAAAAGGTGTAAACCCCTTTTTATCAAGTTTATACTCTAGAAAAACTGCTTATATATTACGCTTTTCAAAAGCCTGATCATCTCAAAATAATACTAATTTTGATACACTCCAATATCTATAACCTTATCTTTCATTCCATTACGTTCAATTTTACAATTGTCAACATGTAGGTAGTAGTATGGTATTTCTTCTCCATTTAAGTCACGGTAATCTTCAACCATGCTGCACTCAAATGTCAAAATAAAATTCTCATATTCCAATGTTCCAGTGAAATCATACTCTTCCGTTATTCCATCGTCCATGCCTTGTTCTTTTGCTACTTGAATGGCTTCAGTGGATAAACAATCAAGCACATCGTATCCATCAACTTCAATGCCTTCTTTCTTTAACAACCTCTCTATCATTTTCCCAGGTACTCTAGCCATTTTTAACTCCTCCATTAAATTGAATTTTAAGGATATTTCATTCCTGTTCCTTATAAATCAATTATAACGGAAGCGTATTCTCATTATAGTAAGGTTTCAATAGATACTTTTTAGTGTATAAAGAATTGTGACATACCTAATAATTCTAAGCTCTTCTTATATGTATTAAAAACACTCTGGTTTTCTCTAAAATTATATAAAACAATTTTCATGTCAGTTAAATCTACTTGATAATACAAGCTGAACTCTCTAGCTGTACCTATATCACCAAATAATACTTCTAAAGGAATTATGAATCGTCTAAAAACAACGCCCTCATCTTTCATTTGTTTTACCATATGAATCATTTGTTCTATTACACCCTCAAGTAAATTAGTCCTATCTATTTCCCTAAAATAGTCAAATGCATCTGATGTAACACGTAAATCAAGATTGCATTCTATATTAAGAGCATCTTTCATTTGATCTATCATAATATTATAATCAGAGGAATGTAGGATTAACTTATTAACTTGGTATATCAAGAAAAAGTGAGCAGCTTCTAAATCATCTAAATTATGATACTGTAGAATACAGCTAATTATTTTATCGATACTTTTTTCTATTGAAGTTCTTAAAGCAAATTCTTTACCCATACCTAAATTATGATATAGTCTACAATTGATCTTTCTTATCCATAATAATTGATATGCTTCCCTTGCTTCTTTACCTTGCTTTATCTTTGCGCTTAAAGCAGAATGCTCTTTTTTATACCCATAATATTTTATCTCATAGGTTTCATTTCTTACTTTCGTATTCTTTATTTCTTGCAACGTAGATATTATAAACAACAATGAAACCTCTTCTCCAAGATATGTTTTGGTATTTCTGTTCCACATAGCAATTAAATTATTCACCTGCTTAATTGTACTTTGACTAATTAAAAAGGATTTCTCACTATTACTTATCTCACTCCTTATATAAACAAGCTCTGCAATTTTATCTACATTCTTTTTAATATAACTATCTATATTAGTTGTCTTTATATATTCACTTAGAACTGCATAATATTTTTTCGCACACTCTTGAGAGATCACTTCCATACTACTCATATAGTTGTGAACAGTGTTCAAATCATGTTCTCTACCAAGTTGCTCATATTGAAGTATTTTGAGGTAAAAAGTTTCAAACAAAGAATGGTTATATGAGACATCCAAACTTTTTACCTCTGGTAATCTTGCTACGATAGTCTGTAGATAAGTATCAATCCTATTCATTACTTGATTTCTATCATACGCGTCTTTTCCCAAGGGTCTAATAGTTGCTGCATAAATTATTTGCTCCCATTCTATACCTACTTTAAATGTAATGTCTTTTGTTCTTCTTCTGAACTGTTTATCAACTTCTTTAGCTGTTTCGCTCTTTAAAATTGAAAGAAGTTCACCATAAACTGTTTTCACATTAATTGAAGTGTTATCTACACCCTCCAACGAGGGCTTTTCCAGCAAATCATATAATCTACCATCTTGCTTATGAACCCTATATATCAACTTCATTAACTTTAGCTTTTTAAAAGTATCATCATCGAAACTATCAAAATTAAATTTAAACTTACTTTTAAGTTGCGCTTTTAAACCTGTATCACTCTCAATTCTCTGCCTTATGATTTCAGGGTCTTCCTCATATCCATTATTTATCAACGCTTCTTCCTTTGAAATCTCTCTACACAAAGCATTAATACTCAACCTCTTTGGTGGTATAGACACGTTTATATCAAAGTTACCTTTTTTCATTTTATCTATCTGTTCTTGTGAGAGAATATACTTTTCTACAAAATAATCCAAGGTCATAGCCATTTCAATAGGACAATGTATAGTCCAGTTATATTTTAACCTATTATAATGAGGATTTTGAAATAATGATGAACTATCTAAATCAATCTTATATTTTAAACAAGAGTCTTTTAAGTATTTAATAAGTAAGTCTAAGTATTCCATCTGTTTTCGTACTCCTTAATATTTGATTGTATTATATTGACCTTCTCACGTTAAATTGAACCACTCTCTAAGTTAGTTTGTATCATATTTGAGGATCCCCCGTTTTTTCAACGACCCCTAAAAAGAATTTTTGAACCCCCGGTAGTTTAAATGATTGATTTGTATCTTTATATCAGTATAATTTTTTCAAATACGCTCTAATAAATCTTTAACTTTTTTTGCAAATCACTCATCAACTTCCCAAGTGGCTTTGTTCTCATATAGTCTTTCGTAATCTCAGGACCAAAAATAATCTTTTTGATTTCCAAATCCGTCAGTTTAGCTGGTGAAAGCACCTTTTTAAACTCTTGTATCTGCGTACTATTATATATATGTGCCTTCTCAACTATTTCTAAAACCTCACTGGCATGAATTTGATAGGCTTCATTAATTCTCATCCCTTTAATATTGTTATTCAAATTCCCCTTACTGTTTATAGTAATCTTTAAGTCTTTTAAACTACTTCCACTGTAAGAAAAGGAAATGTCTTTCTCCCAGTCAATGCTATTATCAAAAGGTGAAGCAAATGTTAATTTTTGTGCACTTTTAACTCTGTTGCAGTTACCGCAGACAGGAACAAGATTATACAAACAGACTGCAAATAAAGGGGAATCCGACTTGCTCAAAAAATGATCCAGCTGTGCACCCGAAACCTTCTCTGCCCTGCAGTTGATATAATCTCTATTACAGTAAGGACAAACGGTAAGCCCAGCATTTTTAACAATTCTGACACGCATAGCTGAACCCTTTTTTACCGAATCTGCAACTTTATCGTAAGCGTCGTGAATAGTCTCATACAATTTTCTCATAAGAGGCTTCTTACCTGTCGTTTTACGAAAACATTCCATTCTCATGACGGCAATGGTATTATTAGTTATATATGTCTCTGCTTCTTGCAGTTTTTCAAACGGGGCGAGGACTAATGACTTGAAGAATTTATCTTCACTGCCTGTAAAAAAGCCAGTTGGCAGAAAATATTGACAGCTTTTAATAATTTTCTTTTGTGTGAAACTGTCTATATTTTTGTTAACTGCTTCCCAATACTCCTCTTCAAATTCCGCTGAATAAGATTCTAGTTGTATCATACTTTCACCTACCTTTTAGCTCCTCAAGCTGACGCTCTATCTCAGATTTTTGTCTTAATAACATCTCTCTTTTAGATTTTTTACCCAACTCCGATTCGATAAGCATATCTAATAAGCTTTCTCTATAGATTGGCTCGCCAATTTTTTCAATTATGCAGCGTATTTTTTCATAATATTCATTAGGTTCTACTGTTTCACCTAAGTAGCGGCTTAGCTCTATACCAACGTCAACAGGCGCATCAACATTAGCATCTGAATTATTTCCCTTATGGTTCAGCCATTTCATAATATTTTCTATTACTTCCCGGCTGTACTCACCTATAGTATAAGACATAAAGAAATTGTCTTTAAGGAGTTTGTGAATATTTTGACCAAAGGTGCGATCAAAGTCTTTCTTCTCCTTTGAAAGGTAGGTGATATCCTCGCTGAGTATATCGGAAATAATAAATGGGGAATTGGTCGTAATGACCACTTGGAGTTTCGATTCTGTCTTTGTGTCGTGAATGTTATCAACGAGCGTTTTAATATAACTGCGCTGCCACTCCGGATGATAATAAAGTTCACCTTCATCAATAAATATAAGCGCTGTTTCCTCTTCTAAAAGTGCCTCATCACGACTAAATACGTTAGTCTCTATCATGGATTCAAAATACTTAATATACTTCTGATAACCTTCTAAAAACCAATAAAGTTTAGCAAGGAATGAAAACTTGGCATATTGCCCCGACGAAAAATACTCTAACTTGGCATCGGGCGATGTGAGAAACGGTTTTAATGTCTGGGACCCTCCGCCCATCATATCTTTAAGTGAATACGTCGCCGTAAGCGATACCTTTTCTATATCTAATGAAGCACTTTTGAGAGTAAACTTCTCATCTGCTAGAATGTCAAAATAATATCCCAGTTTTTCCTGCGTCAAATAGCCTAAAAACGCCAATTGGTAACATAAGTCTTTGTTGACTACTGGGGTGCTATTAACATTTTGTCTTGCTGCCTCTACTGCTTTTCGTTTTTGAATAAAACTTGCAGCTTCTGAGTAGTCCGATTGCCTAAAGTTGCTAAGAGACTCTGCTATTTTATTTTCTGAGTTCTTATTCCTTGATGTCATATTCTCATCTGTATAGAGATTATCTTGACTAACACTGAGCATATTTGAAAAATAGACGACCTTGCTCAGTTCATTGACACTTTTATAGGCATTGAGACTAAAAGGTTTTGCTATTGTAACAGTTACAGCCATTATATTGGTCAAATAATACGGCTGACTACCTAAGTGAAAAACTACGAAAAATTCACAGCCCTTATCTAAAATGCCATATGCTTCATATGCCACTTCGCTGACATAACCATTTTCACAGGCAACACCATATTCTCCAATCAAGCGAAGAAGCTTAAAGAATGTACCTCTTAAAAAGTCCACTGTACTGGTCTTACCTGTACCATTCTTACCCACTATACATGATAGCGAGTGAATCTTCTTCCCGTAAAAATGCGGAATAGCAGACGATACTATACCTGATACCCTGAGTTCATTTGCGGCTTTGTCATAGGTGAATTTATGGTCAAAATCAACTAACTGCTCACTTAGCCCTCTGTAATTACTAAGGTAAAGTAGCGAGAAAGTCAAATGGTTATAGACAATTTCTTTTTCACCGCTGCTTACTTCAAACACAAAATCATTTAGTACCTGTTCAGCATCTTTTGAGTGATAGTCGGTTAACATCCAATCTGTGTACGTAAATTTAAATTTTGCACCAATAGTTGTCTTATTAGTATAATCAATCCAAATTTTGCTTTCATGTGCATTAGCATTAAGACTAATGCTAATAACGACTTCTTCATCTACTATAAAATGGCGCTCTGCTGAACAGCTATTCGACCAGTAAGCGTAAACCTCATCTGTCAAAGCACGTTTAACTAAGCCAATTTTATCCTTTGATAGATCGCTTTTAAGCCAATGATAGATACGAGCAAACTGCGGATTGTTTTTCCAATATTTATCATAAAGGTTATCGTTCATATAATTGGCTAGAAGCAAGCTGTCTAAGTAGTTGAATTTATATTTTGGTTTTTCCTTATCGTGTATAGTAGAATTATCAATTATTGTGAAAATTTGATGTCTATAGACTTTTTCATTAATGATCTTATACAGCTCATATTTTTGTAGTAGTTTATTTATTATTTCTATAGGCAAGTTGTCAATATATATGCTTATTAATTCAATACCATTAAAAGCAAAGCCAACATCACTTGGTGTTCCTACGTTGGTAATATGCGAAAAGATAGCACTAACAATGTCATCAGTATTTCCAGATAAATTAACATCTTTAGGATAATATTGACAAAGTAGCTTTATGGCTTCTTCGTTGTCGGAAAAATTACCATAAAATTTTTGATAAAACTCAACCAACCCTAAGTAAAGCAGCTCTTTAAAAGATTTATCTTCAAGAATGTTCTTATAGTCCTTTATGTCTTCTACAAACACACGCTCAAGAGTACTGTAAAAACCATAGGCAACATGTCTTTGTTTTAACAGTGTTCTATAAGTGTCATAATCTTTAAGCTGATTATGACTTGATACCATTGATATGACCAGCTGTGCTGCAAAATGCCTGACATTGTTTTCATAGGTATCAGTCATATATGGTTTTGAATGCTCGTCTTTTATAGCTTCTTCCTCTAGATTAAAGAGGCTATTGAGTGTTGACAAGAGTTTTTCTGTATCCTTTAAATCAGTGTTTTCTAATAGCTTGAGTCCTTTAGGCACAAGCTCTTTAAAATTATCTATTGTCTCCAAAATGCTTCTTAACCGATCTTGTTGCAAATTAAAGTCACTCCTTATTGATAAATTTTAAAATATTATTCATATAAATTTATATGTTACTGAATTCAAAAATTCGAGCTCAAATACGTTAAAGCATCTTCATTTAATACATATGTTATGTAATATTAACCGTTTAGATATAGTTCTCCCAATTTCAACAATTTCCTTCTGCTTTATCTATTTAGCTTGGTTTAAATAGTTTGCGGGCTTCTCATATACACAATAGCCTATTTATGCAAAAAAGAGCCCGCAAAGTCAGCATATCCGATCAGCCAACCCACCGGCATCCTTTTCATCCTTAATCCATTTATTTAATAATCGCAGAAACTTTCCAACATAGCAAAAACTCTAAACGTTATCCAAAAGCAAGCATAACAAAACATTGAATTAAGAAAGCGCTGACGAGAAGTCTTAGACCATCTCATCAACGCTTTTCTCAAATATTACTAGAAACGGTATATTCCACTCGACCGCTATATCAAGTTTTGGCCTTCCACTATGCTTCCTCTCATGAACAATGATTTTATCAATTAGCGTAACTATATCAGTATGAGTAAGTTCCTTCCTAATTTATAATATCCCTCAAAATATCCAATGCTTTTGCCAACTTTGCTTTCTCATGATCACGAACCTCTTTGAGATTTTTTGTTTCATTCAACTGCTGTTCTAACTTTTCCAGTTTTGCAGTTGATTCTTGAGTCATCTCCCGAAATAATTCTTCGTTAATCAATCCTTGCGCGAGTTGCTTTGAGTAATTCTTTATCTCGGTCTTTTTGGTAAGAATGGCGAATTTATATTTGATTGGGGGCAAACTGAGTGGCATCCCTGTTCGATTGCTCTCTCTTTCCTTTTATAATTCGATTATCCCTGTCCCTTTCTCTAAACAAAAATGCGTTGGCGAGAGAACTTCAATCCTCTCATCCAACGCATTACTCACTTACTACCATAAATGGTGTATTCCACACAACCTCTAAATCTAGCCCCTCGCCCTTTCGCTCACTTACCACAATCTTATCAATCAGCGTAGTCACATCCGCATGGGTAAGTTCCTTTTTATCAATGATCTCTTTCAAAATATCCAGTGCACTTGCTACCTTTTCTTTTTCATTATCTCGGAGTTCTTGTACGTTCTCTGCCTCAATTAACTGGCGTTCCAGTTTCTCAAGCTCGGCACTTGATTCCCCAGTCATTTCGAGAAATAACTCTTCGCTAATCAGTTCCTTTGCAAGCTGTTTCGAATAATTCTTTATCTCACCTCTTTTGGCATGAATAGCCGTTTGTAACCTATCGATAACTTTTCCATTATCCTTGATAGATTGCTGTCTCTGTTCAAGGCTCTTGTCGAGATAATCCATTTTGAGAAGCCCACTTTGGTAAAGAGCTTCAAGCTCCTTAAAAATAATACTGTCCAAGTCATCATGTTTCAACTTATGCCCCGTGCAGTAGGCTTTACCAAATTTTTGATATGTGGTGCAAACATAAGATCTTACTATACCTTCCTTTCTTTTCGCGCCAATGGTAACAAGGTTTTTCCCGCATTCTCCGCATTTCAAAAGGCCAGTATACTTGTAAATTGTATTGTTCTTTGCTCGAACGCCGTTCTCAACTCGTTTAATGAACGTAGCGTTGACTGATTCAAATTCAGCCTTATCTATGATCGCAGGAATAAGCCCTTCATGCACAAATTGTTCTTCAGGTGCAACCTTTGTCATTTTATTAGTTCTTATCTTTGTCCTCTTAGTTACCCCTCGACGGACCGTTCCAGTATAAACGTCATTTTTCAGAATTCGTTTAACTGTACCGCCGTACCAAAGGTGCTTAAAATCCCACTCTTTTTTCCATCCATACCCATATAAAATTTCCTTTCTGACTGCTGGAGTTTCCACATGATGTTCATTAAGGTATTTGGCGATTTTATTCAATCCATTTCCTTCAGCATAAAGGCGAAAAAGAAGCCGCACAGTTTCGGCGGCTTCTTCATCAATGATACATCTATTTTTATCAGTAGGGTCTTTCATATACCCGAAATGGGAGACATGAACCTCGCCATTTTTCTGTTTGGTTCTCAATGCATCCTTGGTCTTCTTGCTGATATCCCGAATATAAAGCTCATTATACCAAGTCTCAAGACCTCTAAAATTCTCATCATTGTTACCGCTTTTGAAAAGGATCTTAACCCCTTTGTCCTCAAGCTCTTCCATGAATAATAGTGTCTTTGCATTATGCCTACCTATTCTTGAAAGGTCTTTTACCACAAGGGTATCAAGCTCTCCGTTGTCCACTAATTCAATAATACTTTTAATTCCTGGCCTATTGTAGGAGTACCCGCTAATGTCGTTATCTTCAATAATATCAATTAGTCCGATTCCTTGGTCTTTAGCAAAATCCTTAATGGTATCTTTTTGGCTGGTAATACTTTCCTTGCTACCATCTTCATCTCTTGAAATTCTCACATATCCATAAGCGCCCATATTCACAATCCCCTCTCCTTTTTATATTCTCGTTGACCTTGATATCACTTCAATGGCACTGTGATGATAGCTCTACTATGGCTTCTAATCAAGCATTTTAAGACGCTTCAGACGACTATTAATTACCTGTTCCAGTGCTTTTTCCCAAGTAATCTCTCCTTTAAATTTGTGCGTTACCGAGTTAATTCGCGGATGATCTTTGTAGAGCTCTTTCTTCGATTCTGTTACTGCCATTTAAAAACCTCCCATTAAAAAATAATAATGGCCTTGCTTTAATTTCGCCTCAAAGCAAGGCCGTTTTTCTGATTGGAGAAGTATCGAATAATGCCGGGGTTCAATCTACCAAATTATCAGTGCATCCCCAACATGTATGAGCTTGTAATGGCATACCAGGCATTTGTTATGCTCGATTATCCACTCTTCACAGGGATACATACAATAAGCCTTTCGCTTACAATCAGCACATACGTCTTTCATCTTATTGTGCTGGTGCGGGAGATGGGGCTGGCTGTGGTGCTGGTTCAGTAGTAGTAGCCGGGGCCGGAGTATCAGTAGCACCAGCAGGAATTGGAGTCACTGTTGCAACTGTGATTGGGCTTACAATTTGAACCCCACTAAATAGCTGGGTAGCCTTCGTCACGATGTCTGCCACAAACTTAACAGTGACTGTTGCGGCTGTGGTAAAAAATAGTCCCCCCAGTTCGGTGTTTGCGTTGGAGAACAGGGCCAACACTAAAAGGCCGCCACTATAGGGCAAAAGACTTGTTTGGATAAATTGGGGGAGCTTGCTTGCGCTGAAGGTTCCAGCTCTCAAAGAAACCAAAATACCGAAGATGAAATCTGCTAGGACTAATGCGAGGACAGCCTCAACAGTTGTGAGGGCCGCAGGTGCCACGAAGGATTTAATAATTTCTAACATGAAATATCCCTCCTTTTCTATTTACCTAAAAGGGTAAGAACAGCGTGCATTGTGGCGTAACGGTCGGCTCCGGATAACAGAGTCACCCCAGCAGGGGCCGAAGCGCCCCCGACTTGGTACTTGGTAGTCGCTGAAAGAAGAAGGTCTGATGTGGCGAAGGCCACCTGAACGATTGGACAGCAAAAGTGTTGGGCTAAATCTGCTGCGACTTGGAGATCAGCGTCCCCACTGTAGAGAATTAAAGTTTGCAATTTCAAATCCGTTCCCTCCATCTCTTTATAATTGGCGCTTACATCAGCCACTAAGTTGGCCCATGTTTTACCGTGACTCGCCAGATACTCGATCGGGTCAGTGTGGTCACTCTCCTTCCACTTGGCAGAAACTTGGGCATGAGACATTAAAGTTACTCCGTCCACTACAGAAAGCTTCCTATTAAATAGCAACTTCGCCAGTAACCATGTGTACATGGCGTAAGCCTTGGTAAATTTGGCTGCATCAGTTGTCTGGCATAATTCCACCTGGACATATCCCAAGTGATTAGCGGTATGCCCCGCCCCATAACAGATATAATCGGTATTGGCGACTTGTTCTATTTTTTGATCGTCAACGAAGAAGTGGACAAACGCGTTCTGCCATGTTGTAGACTCGTAGTTTCGCTCTCCGTCGGCAGAATCGCCGTTGTTCGCGGTAGAGTGCGCCACTACGCCGACATAGTGCCCCGCGTCGTAGGCTTCCTTTGGTAGCACTGGGATGAAGTTCTGGATGATTGTATAGGATATTGTGCATCCCTCCTTTTTACCTTATTGTGTCGGCCCAGTTCGCCAGATCCCCTCGGAAGTTCTTAGTCATAGACAAGATCTTGCAATACGGCTGGTCTTTAAAGTGCTCCATATAGGGTTGAAAACCACTTTTTGACGTGGGAATGTCAATCTGGCCAGAGTGACCGATGCAGATAATCTTGCAAGAATCGTGTACCCGTGTCAGTATTTTCTTCAGTTCTTTTACAGTAAAGTTCTGGCACTCATCGATAATTATTGTCATGTCCTTGAGGTTGGTTCCTCTAAGG
>JARLHU010000109.1 GCA_031292095.1 Desulfosporosinus sp. | reverse complement strand
CACGGTTAAACTTGTTAATTACCTCATCCATTAGAGATATATCAACCTTAGTCGTACTAAATTCTGCTTCCAGTTTTTTTTCACATTCGCAAGACACTAATTATCACTCCTTTAATACTTAGATCTACGATTCCACTGCAGAAAGTTTAATTGACACTTTTTTCACGAGTCACAGAATAATATAATTGCATAGACCCATACATGAGATATCGGCAGGGCAAATTATTACCCGTTAAGCGAAAGACATTCTTCCACTTTAGCTGAACGGGTTTACTCCAGTTCAAAATGCCTAAAGGGTGCAGTTTCTCACTTGCCGCTTCTCAATGTATATATTTTACATCACTTTTCAATGATTTGATATAATTTTTTTGCCCTTTTGAGTGATTTGTTTGATAATTTGCAAGAATCTTATAAATTACTAAGTGGCAAATGGATATTAATTAAAATGCTTGAATTTTTTTCCCCCTGCAATCAAAGGATCGACTGTTCCGGTAGTTTCTTTTTGTACCTCACGTGAATCTTGTAAGGCACTAATTTTTTTAAATATATCCTGTTCAAGGACAAGCTCAATATTGCCCATCTGCTTGCTCAGCGCTTCTTGTTTGCTGTTCATCTCGTCTAACTTTTTGCTCATCAATTCATGTTTCTTCTCGAGCTCATTTTGAGCCTCAAGTATTTTTGCGAGCGTTTCCATAAGCTGTTGTTGATCCATTTTGGATATCACCCCTCGGTGATAGATTATATCATACAGCAATCGATTTTTTGTAGGACAATCTAGTGAGACGTCTGAAATTTTAGATTATTTCCTCGCCTAACAAAAATCACATATACCATAAATTGTAATTCATGAAACTAGTCAATCAGGAGACTATAAGCTTGTACTTTAAATTTAAGGAGGATTTTCAAATGACACAACAAGCTAAAAAAATGCCGAACCCTAACGGTGGAATTACATGTGTAGTAAATACTTGCCATTATTATGGCACAGGTAATCATTGTCATGCAGATAAGATCGAAGTTCAATCCCCTAATGCCACTACCACTACAATGACAGATTGTGCGACCTTTCTCCCTGAGTAAATAATTAACCGAATGATGATTTGATTCATCAATAAAAGTTTAAGGCTAGTCCATTGGACTAGCCTTAAACTTCTGAGCTGTTTCCCCCAAAAAGCCACTTCACCTAATGGGCTATCATCTATAAGATGGAAGCCTTTAAGGCACATTCAATAAAATAACCAATCAGTATATGCCGTAGATATTTCTTCCATATGCCTAGCACGGAATAAAACCACACTCTTCTTAAATCAAGTTACCTTCCGAGCCCTTTAAAAGTATCATAAAATAGAGGTTCATAGCCAGTTTGAACTGGTTATGAACCTTTTTCTGTCGGATTATCTCATTGTTTTCTCTGCCTGGGTACGAAGCCAAAGTTTTATTTCATTCGTGACTAGATTTTTATCCAATTGCCACCGCCAATTGCCAGTAATCGTTCCAGGCACATTCATTCTGGCTTCATCCCCCAAACCCAAAATATCTTGCATGGGCAGGATCACCCACCCAGCTTGGCTCAAATAGGCTTCTTCGATTAATTCACGACAGGCCTGTGTGCTGCTAGCATTTTTGTCTATCTGGCTGGGGACTGGGTTTCCCTCTTCTGCAAAAAAATATTTCTCATACCAGCCAAGCAAGGTGTTATTATCATGAGTTCCCGTGTAATAGACAAAATTAGTTTCTTGGTCCATCAATAGTTCTTTTGAAGGCGTAAACTGAAGGACCTTTATACCAGGAAAGCCAAAAATATGTTTTAAAATACTAACTTCCGTGGTGATGAATCCTAAGTCCTCAACAATAAAGGGGCATTTTCCAAACGTTTCAACTAGACTTTCAAAGAATCTTTTACCTGGACCTTTTATCCAGCGCCCCTTTTCTGCCGTTTCCTCTCCCGCATCAACCTCCCAGTAAGCTTCAAAACCGCGGAAATGATCCAAACGAAGGTAGTCAAACAGCTCTAACCCGAATTGTATTCGCTTTTTCCACCAATCGTACTGCGTAATGGCTAGATTGTCCCAGTTATAGATAGGATTCCCCCATAACTGGCCTGTTTTACTAAAATAGTCGGGTGGTACACCGGCTGTTTTAGCTGGTTTACCCTGCTCATCGAGCACAAACAAACTGCGGTTCACCCAGACATCGCAGCTATCCGCAGCCACAAAATGGGGTATATCTCCGATCATTTGAACCCCTTTAGCCTTGGCGTAGGTCTTTAATTGGTCCCACTCGTAGAAAAATGTATATTGTAGAAATTGTATAAAATCCATTTCATCTCGCAACAGGGTAGAATATTTGGCTAACTCCTCTGTTTTACGCGACGCAAGCTCTGGTTCCCAATCGTACCAGGGAACATCCCCGAAGTGATTCTTTATGGCCCGGAAGAGAATGTAATCGTCCAGCCACTCTTTATTTTTAGTTTGAAATTCTAAATAATTGTCCTGGGAAAGATAGCTTGATTTTGTAGAACCGGACGAACCGCTGGGGTCGGATTCCAGTTTGGTGATAAATCGTTGATAGGCTGCGTGGAACAAATCATGTTTTAAATCTTTAATAGCAAGGGACAGGAAACTTCGTCTTAGCTCCAAGCTCCTAACCTGTTCGTATTTTTGACGAGTCTCCGCTATGTCTAATAGTCCCTCATTGATTAGGTGGTCAATACTGATAAACGCCAGGTTCCCAGCAAAAACAGACTCACTTTGGTAGGGACAATCCCCAACTCCGGCAGGATTCAAAGGTAACACCTGCCACAAAGATTGTCTGGAGTCGGCTAAAAAATCAACGAACTCATAAGCCTCTTTCCCTAAATCTCCAAGACCCCAGGCAGAAGGCAAAGAACTGATATGTAATAATACCCCACACGTTCGGTCAAGTTGCAAATTATCAGGCAGATTTTTTTTCTGCAACAGAGCTCTACCACTCAGAGCACCGATTTGTAAGGCACTTAAAGCATCGGGTGCCAGCCTTTCTCCATTTATTAAGTCAATCACAAAAGAGAAGGGTTGTAGCTTAGGAGTGAGATTCACTGTTTTTGTTTCTTCTGTCTGACGATTGATAAGAATGATGATTTCTTCGACGCCCCCTGCTCGGGAAAAACCATAAACATCCGGTTCGAAAAAAAATGACTTAAAGTCACCCGTCTTCAATACTTCGAATTCAGTGTGCAGGCGTAGGATTCGTTTGTACCACTGGGCGATTTCTTGGTCTTCCTTACCCCAAGGATAGGTTCCCCGATTATAAGGATCAGGATATCCTTCAACGCCGGCCTCATCTCCATAATAGATACAAGGGACACCGGGAAAGGTCATTTGAACCAAACTCGATAATTTGAGCCTTTGCACAGCCAACTGTCGGGCAGATGGGGTAAGCTGAAAGGTTCTCTGCTCTGACTTAGTCAGACTTTGTTCGGGTGGGGCATTTCCTAAAACAGTTAAAACTCGCGCCGTATCATGGCTGCCGATCAAGTTCATGGCAGCATAAAAATTCTCTCGAGGATAATTTTCATATAAGCCCATAATTTCGTAATGAATAGTATTAGAATCACTTTGGCCGAGAATGAAGCGGAGGAAACTATCACGGAAAGGATAGTTCATCGTCGCATCCAATTGATTCCCTAAGAAGTATTCGCGTTGTTTGCCATAACTTATCTTATTCGAAGCGTCTTCCCATACTTCCCCAATCAGTACAGCATTAGGGCGTGTATTCTTAATGGCCTGACGAAGTCCCTGAATGAACTCATCCGGCAGTTCATCGGCAACATCCAACCGCCAACCAGCAACCCCCATGTTCAGCCACTTATTAACAACACTTTCTTGAGAACCATAAATAAACTGTTGGTAGGAAGGGTTTATTTCGTTGACTTCCGGAAGGGAATCAACACCCCACCAGCATTGATAGCCGTGGCCTTTTGATCGACAAGGATACCAATGATAATAGGGGGAATCAACTGATTGATAGGCGCCCACCCCCGGATAATTGCCATATCTATTGAAATAAATACTGTCACTTCCGGTGTGGCTAAAGACTCCATCTAGTATAATAGAGATGCCAAATTCTTTTGCAGTATCGAGCAAACGTTTAAATATAGCATCATCTCCATACATTGGATCGATCTTATGATAATCAGCCGTATCATACTTGTGATTGCTCGGGGCTTCAAAAATAGGATTAAAATAAAGTATGCTTATGCCTAACTCTTTAAAGTAGGGTAACTTTTCAATAACTCCTTGTAATGTTCCCCCAAAAAAATCCCAATCGGTCACCCTGCCCAGTTCGTCCTTAATATAGATTGGTAGATCAGACCAATTGGCATGTAAGAGAGCATTTTTCCGTGGATAGATGGTGAACCCGTTTTTGTGGTCGTTATAAAATCGATCGACGAAAATTTGATACATCATCCCTCGCTTATACCACTTAGGAACATCTACCTGCTTATAAACGGTAATTTGATAAGAAGGCGGCTCTTGCTCCCAGAGCCTACCCTCACCGCCAAGTTTTTTCAAGTTATTGCCGTAATAATAAGTTTGAGACCCTACCCTAATTACAAAATAGTACCAGATCAGTCCGGTGCTGTTGGGTACTTCATAGTCTCCCTCGAATAATCCCCTATCTTCATAGGAATTAGGTACTGATTCAGAAGCTGAACCTTGACTATGCTCGGGGGTTCGATGCATAGCAAACGTTATTTCCCGATCTTTTTCCCAAATGCGAAGAATGCAGGCATCAACAAGAACCTTCGAAAACGTTCTCACGCGGAAGGTTATCCGCTGTCCGCATGTGACGGCACCAAACGGTTCACGGTAAAATAAATCATGAGAATTATGAAACGCATTGAACACTATCATAATAATGAATCGTAAATTTCGATGTAGGCATTTGCGGATTTGTCCCAACCAAAATCGCTCGTTAAAGCATTCTGACGTATATTGCCCCAGACCAACTTGTCTTCTTGATAAATTTTCAAGGCATGTTGAACAGTAAATAACAATTCATGGGCATTATAATTAACAAAACTAAAGCCATTACCTGAACCAGTTGTTTCATTATAAGGGATAATGGTGTCCTTTAATCCTCCGGTTTCCCTTACGACCGGAATCGTTCCATAACGCAAGGCGATCATCTGAGAAATACCGCAGGGTTCAAAATGAGAGGGCATCAAAAGTATGTCTGCCCCCGCATAGATTTCATGCGCCAGTTTATCCGAAAACTCTAATCTTAGCGCCAGTTTCTCAGGATACTTAGAGGCAAAATAACGTAATATTTTTTCATAGCGGTGCTCTCCGGTACCGAGGATAACCATCTGAACATCTAAAGCAAGTATTTCTTCTATAACATGGGTTAATAAATCTAGGCCTTTCTGATCTACGAGTCGAGACACCATGCCCAGCACCGCACTATCTCCTCGAATCGGCAGTCCCAAATTTCTCTGTAAGTGTTTTTTATTTTCTTCTTTAGCAAGTTTTAAATTGTTATAAGGCATAAGATAGGGATCCTTATATGGATTATAGACCTGATAGTCAATGCCATTTAGGATACCTATCAGAATTTCGCTTCTCTTTCTTAAGAGTCCATCAAGCATTTCTCCGTAATAAGAATCTTGAATTTCCTCAGCGTAAGTCGGACTCACCGTCGTGATACGATCAGCATATAACAAAGCCGCCTTCATAAAATTGACCGCGCCATGAAATTCCAAGGTATCTTTCGTAAAATACTCCATCCCGAGCCCGACAATATCGCTCAATACTTCCTTAGGAAAAATCCCTTGATAGTGCAGGTTGTGAATCGTAAAGACAGTTTTTATTGGATAATAGAGGGGCTCTCGGCTATAAAACTCTTTAAGCATAAGTGGAATTAAGGCTGTATGCCAATCGTGGCAGTGGATGATATCGGGTTTAAATCCTGGTATATGGGTTAAGCTTTCCAACGCTGCTCGGGAAAAAAAAGCAAATCGCTCCGCCTCATCATATTCCCCATAAATATTAGGGCGTGAAAAATAATATTCGTTGTCAATAAAGTAATAAGGAACACCTTGATAAACCATCTCATCCAAGCCACAATATTGTTTACGCCAAGCGACTGGAACATCAAAATGAGCCAGATGTTTAAAGTCTTTACGAAAATGCTCGGCAATGGCACTGTACTTAGGCATAATAACTCTTACATCAACGCCCTGTTTATGCAGAAAGGCAGGTAATGAGCCCCCGATTTCCCCCAAACCGCCTGTTTTAATGAAAGGGTCCGCCTCTGCAATCACAAATACAATTTTCATTCACTCACGCCCTTCAAATTCTAGATCACAGTTTTTTTCAGGACCACTAAAGGATTATTCGAATTCCCTTTTAAGACATTTTCACCATTAACGGTCACTGATTTATCAAGAATTGCATAGTTCATCTGAGCATTGGCATGAATATGGCATTTCGGAAGGATTATACTATTTTTTATTTGACATCCCTCTTCAAGAATCACACCTCGAAAAATTATTGAATTTGCCACCTCTCCAGAGATAGTGCACCCACTCGCAATCAAAGAGTTACTGACTTTAGCTTGTGAAGTGTATCGAGTGGGGGGATTATCTTTAATTTTTGTATGAATTCTATCTTCTCCCAACAATAATTTTCCTCGAACCTCTAGATTCAGAAGATCCATACTTCGGTCAAAGTAATCCTTAATGGTGCGAATGGTCCCTATCAACGAACAGGTTGGGCTCCCATATACTTTAAGGACTCCCAGATTCGCAGTGATAATATCAATTAAGTCGGTACATCCAATAGAACTATACTTTTCAATTATATCCAATAACAGTTCCCGCCGGATTATTAACATGTTTACAAAATATGGTTGGACGAGCTTGCCACTCTCTATCTTTTTCTTATCGATATGAGACACTTTATGATTCTGATTCATTTCAAAAAACATCTCAGTGGTCAGATCAGTCGAGTTACTCATTTCTTTATAGATCAAGGTAACGTCGGCTAGCGAGTCAGTATGAACTTCCAGCGCATGCTTAAAATTTAGATTAAATATTTGATCGCCGCTACTAATGACTACATTTTCGGCAAAATCCTTGTGCAAGTATTCCAAATTATTTTGCAAGTCCTTAATACAAAACGTATGATCATTTTTTGTTAAACCATGGAAGACTCCAGGTAAAATGAATAACCCTCCATCTTTCCTGTCTAGGAACCACGCCTTACCAGCTCCTAAGTGATCTAATAGAGGCCGATAATGGTGTGGTGTTACCAATCCTATCGTCCTTATCCCAGAATTGACCATGCTCGATAACGCAAAATCTAAAATTCGATATCTTCCTCCGAAGGGAACAGCAGCAATCGGTCTTTCCAATGCAAGTCCTTGCAAGCTGTCAGGTGCGCTATTAGCATAGATAATCCCTATAGCGTTCGACATCATTGCCCCCACCTTTCGAAATAACTTGAGTCTATTTAAACATTTCTGCCTGCTTCGATAATGGAATATTCAGGAATTATTCGATTATCTTCAATCACTGTAATTCCTTCTTGATCTGAGGCGATTCCTTCTCCAGTGCCAACATTACAGTGACGCATAATTTCGGCATTTTCCCCAACTATCGTCTTGCAAACCACTGATCCTTCGTGAACCTTGACATAAGGCAATAAAATAGAATCCTTGATCTGCACCCCTTTTCCCACATAAACTCCAGGAGCCAGGATTGAATTGCTAACCTTACCATGAACAATACAGCCATTACAAACGAGACTGTTCTCAATCATGGCATTAGAACCGACAAAATGGGGAGGTAAGATATCCTCATTCGAAAATATCCGAAACTTGGGATCGAAAATATTAAGAAAGTGTCCCGCTCTTAAGGACTCCATATTTGCTTGGTAATAGCTTTCAATCGTACCAACATCTCGCCAATAACCCTGAAATTTGTACGCATAGACCCGTTTCGCTTCTTTTAATTGCTGAGGGATAATATTTTGGCCAAAGTCATTTTGAGACAGAGGATCTTTTGAATCAGCAATCAACGCCTGCTTAAGTGTCGACCAGTTAAAAATATAAACTCCCATGGAAGCAAGATTACTATCCGGTTGAGAAGGTTTTTCTGAAAATTTTGTGATTCGTGCATCGTCATCAACGCTGAGAATACCGAACCGAGATGCTTCTTCCCATGGAACTTGAATCGTTGCTATAGTAACGTCCGAATTTTTCTCCTTATGGAACTTTAACATCAAGGTATAATCCATTTTATAGACATGATCCCCAGAAAGGATAATCACGTATTCAGGATCGTAATAATCAATAAATTCGTAATTTTGGTACACGGCATTCGCTGTGCCGTTATACCAACTTCCAGCCTTTTCACTCATAAAAGGGGGCAAAATATTGACTCCTCCATAAGGATTATCTAAATCCCAGGCTGAACCCAATCCTATATATGAATTAAGGAGAAAGGGTTTATATTGGATAAGAACACCAACCGTGTTAATGTGTGAATTTGAGCAGTTGCTCAAAGTAAAATCAATAATTCGATATTTGCCACAAAATGAGACTGCTGGTTTGGCCCGAATCCGAGTCAGACCGCCCAATCTGCTTCCTTGTCCACCAGCCAACAGCATCGCTACACATTCTTGCTTACTCATACATATTTCCCCTTCCTCTTAGCTATACAATCCTACTCATGTCGACCCTACCTACCCTTCAAACATATAATTACAAGATTTGTTATTGACAGTACGGTATTTGATTTTCCAAATCTTATCCGCATATTCTCTAATTGTCCGATCACTCGAGAAGATTCCAGACTGTGCGATATTGACCAAGGACATTTGATTCCAAGCTTTTTGATTCAAGTGAAGCGTTTGAAGCTTTTCGTGCGTTTCAAAATAGGACGGAAAATCTTTTAAAACAAAGTATTCATCGTTATATATCATCAGGGAATCGTATAATACCCTGAATTCTTCACCAATATTATCGAAAAACCCACTATTTAATTGATCCACACACAATCTAAGGTCAGAATTAGCGTGGTATTCATCCCATGGCTTATACCCACCATAACGGGTGTAATTTATTACCTGTTCTGCAGTAAGACCAAAGATAAAGATATTATCCTTGCCAACCGCCTCATTAATTTCTACATTGGCTCCATCCAAGGTTCCCAAAGTAATAGCACCATTCATCATGAATTTCATATTTCCCGTACCTGAAGCTTCTTTGCTTGCGGTCGATATCTGTTCAGAAATATCTGCTGCAGGATAAATGAATTCTCCCTGCGTCACATTAAAATTCTCTAAAAATACGATCTTTAGTTTTTGGTTCACTCTTGGATCATGCTCTATCTTCTGACTCAGCGCAATAATAAGTTTAATCACTGTTTTGGCATAATGGTAGCCTGGAGCTGCTTTACCACCAAAAATGAAAGTATGCGAAGTCGTCAATGACTCCGGATCAATGATCGCCTTATTGTATAAATGCATGATCTTAAGCACATTAAGCAATTGTCTTTTATAGGCATGGATTCTCTTCACTTGAACATCAAAAATTGACTGAGGGTCAAGATCAATGCCTTGTTTTGCCTTGACCCTTTCAGCCAAACGACATTTATTTTCGTATTTAACTATGGCAAGCTGGTCCAAAAAGCTACTATCATTCTTTAAGACATGAAGGTTCTGGAGTTCAGCAGCATCTTCCTTCCAGGTTGGGCCTATGGCTTCCGTTATCAGGTGGGAGAGTTTGGGATTTGCAGTTAACAGAAACCTCCGATGATTAACCCCATTGGTTTTGTTATTGAATTTATAGCCAAAAATTCGATTGTACTCTTTAAAAATCTCCTTTTTTAGAATTTCAGTATGTAATTTTGCAACCCCATTCACCGATGAACTTCCGATAATCGCCAAGTTAACCATCCAGACATACCCATCTTTAAGAATTTGAGTATTGTGAATCACTTCATCATAATCTTGATATTTTCGGGCTAAATTAGCCATAAATCTGCGATCAATTTCCTCAATAATCAGATAGATCCTCGGCAATAAGCTTTTAAACATATCAATCGGCCATTTTTCCATGGCTTCAGGCATAATAGTATGATTGGTAAATGACATGGTATTGACTGTGATATTCCATGACTCATCCCATCCCATTCCTTCTTCATCCATCAAGATGCGCATCAGCTCAGGAATACATAAAACCGGATGAGTATCATTAATATGAACTGCGACTCGTCGTGAGAAGTCTTGCAAGGAATCTGAGCTTTTCTTTTTATAACTCCTTACGATTGACCCTAACCCAGCGGCAACAAAAAAATATTCTTGTTTTAGCCTTAATTCTCTTCCTGCGCGACTACTATCGTCAGGATAGAGAATATAGGAAATAGCCTCAACCTCCGATTTAAAGCTTGTAGCCTGATTAAACTCCCCACGATTGAAACAGACCAAATCAAGTTCACCGCAGGTCGTTTCTGCACTCCACAACCTTAAGTTGTTAATATACGAACAATTATCATAACTCATAATCGGTACATCATAAGGTACTGCCAAAACTTGTTCATAGTTCTCATGATAAAAGGTTAGTCGCCCCTCATGTTCCTCAGTTCTCATATTTCCTTTGAATTTAACGACAATAGCTCGATTCGGTTTACGTATTTCCCAGGGATAACCATTTTTAAGCCAATTGTCAGCAACCTCAACCTGATTGCCGGCCACAATTTTTTGTTCAAATAACCCATACTTATAGCGAATTCCATTACCATGTCCCTCTATTCCTAAGAAAGACATTGAGTCGAGGAAACACGCTGCCAATCTTCCTAAACCTCCATTACCCAAACCAGGGTCTGCCTCTTGTTCCAAGAGATCATCAAGATTAATATTTAACTCGGACAAACCATCTCGTACGAGATCCTCTATTTTAAAATTAACCAAATAATTCAGAAGGAGCCTACCAATAAGAAACTCCATCGAAAAATAATAAACTTGTTTTCCCTGCGACATGGAATTTTGGTTTATAGCCCGATAATAACTCATTTTTTCTTTTACCAAGGTGACCAAGGCAACAAATTGATCCCAATTTGTTGCTTCATTTAAAGTGATCCCTTCCCCCTCAATCAATTTCATCAGATAAGCTTGCTTAAAGCTTTCTTTATCTGTAAACATACTGTTTTTCCCTCCAATATCTTACTATCCAATTTGAGCTTCAACATGATTGCGACTAAGGGAGCAACGACTACACATTCAATGATATGCGCGTCAAGTTTAATTAACATAGTTGTGGTACATATTTATTACATCGACATAACCTCTTTACTCTGTTTCAATTACTATGTTAAACTAACTATTCTCTTTGACAATTACTTTTCCTTCCGTGTTCTGTAATTTATTTATTGACAAGTTTCGCATTGCTGAGCACAAATTCTTGTTATTTGTACTTGTAATAGCAAGGTTCGATAGCGTGATCATTACTAGAATTATAACATAGGTTTTCGAAAGATTAAGGACTAATACCGAATCTTTACATATATCCTACATTCGCATATTGAGAAAATGCAGAAAACCTCCCGTTCGATTCAGAACGTGAGGTTCATTAATGTAATGGATAAATAGTCTTTCACTTTATCATATTCGGCCTATTAGCACAGGACTCAGGAGGAGATACAGCACTCTTCATCTTACAATCCTCGCAGACCTGTAAACCATGATCTACATACAAATCTTCAAATGAAACTTCAACTCCACACTTTTTGCATTTAGACATTACAAACCCCCTCGCTCAAGTTCTGCTCAATAATATATAAACGACTTGTTTAGTATACCTCAAGCTTAGCTGAATTATTCTATTGAAGAATAACTCACAAAGTACTCAGATTAAAGGGGGAAATTTCGCCTTCTAACGCTTTAAGAATATTATTTTTGGTCACTGCTTGGTGGGATGCATGCCACAAAACCTTTCTATTACTTAAAAGAAGCACTTGAGGGGATTGATGCTTGACCCCCAAATCCTCAGTTACTTGGCTGCACACCGGCCGGGATTCGATTACTTTGATCATGACCACCAGAACTTCAGCCGAACTTTCCCGAATAAAATCCTGCATCTCCTGCCAAGCATGAGCGCTGATCGAACAGGTTGTACTATGTTTGAAAAGTATGATCCTCCGTTGGCAAGACTCATCTAGAATCTCTCCCAATTCTCGAGAACAAGTTATTTCCTTGAATTCTGCCATCTTTCCCACTCCTTTATACCTTACGTAATTATATCAAAAACGCTCTAGATTACAAAGGTCGAACAACCACAACAATATTTCGTATTTTTCAGGGTATACTAACTAAGAAAAATAAAGGCATATGAAAGAAAATATCCATGGCAGACTGACTGGTTATTTACTTGAATGTGCCTAAATTAAACTGCTATAGTTAAGAAGGGGAAAACACTCATGAAGAAGAAACTTCAGCTCCTCTTAGTTTGGACCTTTATTTCACTCTTCCTTCAGTTTGGAGCTTACGCCCTTTTGAATTACCAAATTAAAAAATTGGTGCCACCTGTGGGTAGTGAACCGATCTCTCCAGAACTTAATGCAACTATCCCTGGTTCTGGTCTAACTAATATCCAAATTTCTCACGACCTGGATTATTTAGCCTATTTGGAAAATAGCTCTCTCAAAATATATAACTTGAAAAAGAAAAAAATAGTCTTTGAAAAGCCATCACCCTCTGAGACCATGGGTGTTCTAGCCTACCAATGGTTACCTGACCGAAGTACCTTAATTTATTTTTATGCCCAAAAAAATCTCAAACAAACTAGAAATTCTCAAAAAACTGAATTATATTCGCTTGAACTTCCTAGTAGTGATGAGGATATTGTTCCCAACAATCGTTTCAATCAAATTATTGCTGGCTTCCCTGCGGGCGGAAAAATCGAAGAGTTGGTGATCTCAACCTCTACCAATCTGCTGTACTTTACAGTGAAATACGGAACAACTGAGCGACTTATGGAAATCAATGTCATGAAAAAAGTACGTACTCTTAACAAATGTGAAGAGACTATTGATAAAATGGCTTCCTCAGATCAGCACGGAACACTTTACATCGACAGCAAACTTGGGTCTATCCAAAATATCATTGCCTTTGATTCGGGAACGCGCAAACTTATCTCGAGAAACGTTTATGATAAGGTCTTAGGCATTAGAACAGGAAAAGTGTATATCGGCGAAGTCAAAAACAATGAACTTGTTAAACTTAAAACCATTACAGATCGTGCCCGTCTGACAGATAGCCCTTCTCTCAAGACGGAATGGACAGGCTCGATTCCCTTCAAAGACGCACATTCATTGATCGGTGCTAAAGGCCAGATGATTGCTTACGATAATTACACAGTTTATATCATCACGGCCGGTCAGCTTAAAAAGATTCAAATGCAAGGGGCTGAAAATTACATCTCAGATGATGGTGCCGAACTTATCGAACTTAGCCCAGTCGGAACATCCACCCTCGTGAAGTTGCGGTCTCTTAACTTCTAAAAGAGCCGCAGGGAATTGTGTGAAGACTCCTGGCAAGGGATTAGGAAAGTTGATAATTAAAATACCTTCGATCCATAAAAACTGGAATTTTCTTACGGACCTCACTTATGACCTCTGTATCCACCTCTACTTTGAAAATCTCTTCTTCTTCCTCGGCTTCCTTAATAATTTCTCCCCAAGGGCTAATAACACTTGAATGGCCACAAAATTTAACTCCGTTGCCTAGACCTACTCCATTGCAACCAATAACAAAGATCTGGTTTTCAATTGCCCTCGCCTTTAGTAGGGTCTGCCAGTGCTCTAATCTCGGATGAGGCCATTCAGCGGGTACAAAGAGCATCTCCACGCCATCGAGAGCCAGCCGACGGGTAAGCTCGGGAAACCTTAGATCATAACAAATAATAACCCCACAAAGATGTTCTCCAATGCTGAAAGTAACCACCTTGTTCCCCTCAGTATAAAATTTATTTTCTTCACCCGGTGAAAACAAATGAATTTTCTGATAGCTCGCAATTTCCAGGCCATCCCGATTAAAAACCTTAGTAGTATTAACAACCTGCTCATTACAAACTTCGGAGATTGACCCTCCTATCAAATATATATGTAAATTCTTTGCTAGCTCACCCATCTTTTTCACAGCTTTTATTCCTGAAGCCAAGGCCAGCTCAGAAATATTTTTTGGAAAGTACCCGGTATTCCATGTTTCGGGTAAAACGATGATATCAGGCTTACTTTGGGCAGCTTCGAGAACCAGACTCTCCATTTTATTTAGATTGGCATCCGGTTCTCCAAGGGTCACGTCCATCTGAATAACGGCTATGTTTAATGTACTCAAGCGCAACTTCACATCCTTTCTTAATCCATCTGGCAATGACTCGCATTTTAGATCGTAATAACTAAGAGCCTGCCAACGTTTTACTGTTGCAAGCTCTTTAAAATCCTTATTAATTATACCATTGTACAACGCCAGTGTCCAAGTCGTACTTGGCGCCTAAAACCTTTACTTCTTTAGCATCCACAGCATGTTTTACAATGGAGCTCTTCAGGATGTCTTGAATTGCATTTTGAACGTTAATGTCTGCAGTCTTTTCTATCAGATCATTACCAGTTGCGCCGCTGGCCTTGGCTGTATCAATGGCTGGTTTAATTTTATCGACAATTGCAGCAATACTACCAGGTATTTCCCCACCTTGAACAGCAGCTGTGACAGCTCCGCAAAACTCGTGCCCAAGAACGACCACTAGGGGAGTTTTCAAGTGCTCTACAGCATACTCTACGCTTCCCAATTCTACAGGAGTAATGACATTACCGGCTACTCGTACTACGAATAAGTCTCCGAGGGCTTCGTCGTAAAGTACCTCAGGAGGAACCCTCGAGTCTGAGCAACTGACAATGATCGCGAACGGATGTTGTCCATTTTTTTCTAAATCCATTCGTCTTGTGGCACCAAGATCTTTACTTAAGGTCTTACCCGAGGCAAAGCGCGCGTTTCCATCATCAAGTAGTTGTTTTGCTGCGTCTGGGGATGTGATTACTTCGGTTCGTTTGTAGACTGGAGTGGCCGCCACAGACGGTTGATTAGATTGGGTATTCACAGATGGAAATTGTTGGCTTGTAGAAGCGGGTACGGCTTTAGTTCCGCAGCCACTAAGCATAAGTACTAGGCCGAGCGATGCAACGCCCAAGAAGGTAATTACTTTTCTCATAAAACTCCTCCAAATTTTTCTGTTATGCTAACCAAATACCATATTATTTTACCATAAAGAGTTTAGAATTTTTTAGTGTAAAATGTAATATTATGAATAATTCAGAAATTTCTGTCCAATATTTTTTCCTGCGTAACATGAGCCGAGGAATCAATCACCGTCTTTGACTTCTTCTGTACTTTATCCTCGATGGTTAGCTGTTGGGTGACGTTATATTGAAGTTTGTATTTGGCGATGATCAGCAAAAAATGACCCTTTTGAGTTAAAACCAAAGACCCCACAATCTATGCTGTGGGGTCTGTGGTCCCTATGGAGCCGATGGTCGGAATTGAACCGACGACCTGCTCATTTTTCTTATAGCGGTAGATCAGATAAACTCATTTTTAGTCTTAAGAACCTTGAATAGCGTCTTCTTGAGCCTGAGTCATTGTATTGGTTTTTACTTGACTATTCATATCGGTTTTAACTCCATCCTTTGGAGTCTTTGTCAAGTCATTTTGAATAGTGTCTTCTTGAGCCTGGGTAATTAAACCGGCTTTTATGAGACTATCCAGAATGGTTTTAATAATACCTTTAGATTTTGTATCTTCTTTAACAACTGGAGTAACTACTGGAGTAACTACCGGAGTAACTACCGGAGTAAC
This sequence comes from Desulfosporosinus sp., assembly GCA_031292095.1. Taxonomy (GTDB): domain Bacteria; phylum Bacillota; class Desulfitobacteriia; order Desulfitobacteriales; family Desulfitobacteriaceae; genus Desulfosporosinus. Next base: position 6,867 of record JARLHU010000109.1, on the reverse strand, counting down.
TACCGGAGTAACTACCGGAGTAACTACTGGGGTAACTACCGGAGTAACTACCGGAGTAACTACCGGGGTAACTACCGGAGTAACTACCGGGGTAACTACCGGGGTAACTACCGGGGTAACTACCGGAGTAACTACCGGGGTAACTACCGGGGTAACTACCGGGGTCGTTGTGTCAACAGGTGTAGCTGGTGTTGCTAATGGTGTAATTGCACTTTTAATAGTGTCTGCTTGAGCCTGGGTAATTGTACCGACTTTTACTAGGCCATCCAGATCGACTTTAGCTGGTTGAGCCGGAACAGCCGGTATAGCTGCAACTGCCGGTTGGGCTACTACAGCCGGTATAGCTGCAACTGCCGGTTGGGCTACTACAGCCGGTATAGCTGCTACAGCCGGTTGAGCTACTACTGCTGGTATAGCTGCAACTGCCGGTTGAGCTGCTACAGCCGGTATAGCTGCTACTGCCGGTTGGGCTGCTACGGCTGGTGTAGTTGCACCTTGAATAGCATCTTCTTGAGCCTGGGTAATCGTACCGGCCTTTACTAGACCATCTAGAGCGGTTTTATTATTCACTTCTGCCGGGACGACTTCTTTAACTGGAATAATTGAATTTTTAACAGCGTCTGCTTGAGCCTGGGTAATTGTACCGTCTTTTACCAGACCATCCATAACGATTTTAAATTCACTTTTCATTCCAATTATTAATCCAGTTTGAATAGCATCTTCTTGAGCTTGGGTAATTGTACTAGCTTTTACTAAACTATCCAAAGGACTTTTATGTCCCTTATCTCCCGACTTAACATCATTGTTCGATTTGCCATCTATTTTAGCTTTTGTCATCGCACTTTGAATAGCGTCTTCTTGAGCCTGAGTAATTGTACCAGCTTTTACCAGACCGTCCATAGCGGTTTTAGCATCTACAGCTGGTGTAGCTGCTACTGCAGCTGAAGCGGCTACTGCTGGTGTGGCTTCCACTGCTGGTACAGCTTCCACTGCTGGTACAGCTGCTACTGCTGGTGCAACTTCTACTGCTGGTACAGCCTCTACTGCCGGTACAGCTACTACTGCCGGTACAGCTACTACTGCTGGTACAGCTACTACTGCATCCTTAGCTTCTACTGCTGGCTTAGCTTCTACTGCTGGTACAGCTACTACTGCGTTCTTAGCTTCTACTGCTGGTACGGCTTCTACTGCCGGAATTGCTGGTGTAGTTGGAGTAGCTGCTACTGCTGGTACAGCTGCTACTGCTGGCTTAGCTGCCACTGCTGGTACAGCTTCTACTGCCGGCTTAGCTGCTACTGCTGGTTGAGCCTCTACTGCCGGTTGAGCTACTACTGCCGGTTGAGCTTCCACTGCCGGCTTAGCTTCTACTGCTGGCTTAGCTTCTACTGCTGGTTGAGCTTCTACTGCCGGTTGAGCTTCTACTGCCGGTTGAGCTGCTATTGCTGGCGTAGCTTCAACTGCCGGTGTAGCTTCTATTGCTGGGACAGCTGCTACTGCTGGCTTAATTGCACTTTGAATAGCATCTTCTTGAGCTTGGGTTATTGTACCGGCTTTTACTAAACTATCCATAACTGTTTTAACATCAACTGTTGCTGCGCCCTCTTCTTTAACTGGTGTTGCACCTTTAGCTGGTATCATTGCACTTTGAATAGCGTCTTCTTGAGCCTGGGTAATTGTACCGGCTTTTACTAGACCATCTAAAACGATTTTAGCTTGACCATTATTATGTCCTCTAACGAATTCGCCTTTAGCCATGCCGTCCTTTAGAGTCGTTGGGATCGCACTTATAATGGTGTCTTCTTGAGCCTTATCGAGTGTGCCTGAACTAACAAGACTATCCAAATGGCTTTTGTACGTGCCGTCAGATTCACAAGTTTGTGCTTGTGCAATCTTTGACGCTTGTACTGTGTTATTGCTTGACGTGTCTGCAAAAGCAGCACCTGTCGATAAAAGTGTTGCAATAGCAGTAGCTATCGCGATTGATTTTGCTTTAGTATTTCTCTTCATTAATTAATAACCTCTTTCCAATTTATAATAACTTTATATTATAGTTTCATTTCAATTTAAATAGTTACAAGCATACGCATCACCACCTTTCAATCATTTTGACAGCTAATCAAGCGTTTTGGCTGTTAGCCTCAGCTATCACTGGTATGGGCCTCTCAATAGTTTTCTTTAATTTATTTGCAATCTTTATCTGACAACTTATTTTTCATTTGTAAGTTGTTTTAAGGTTAGTCTAAACATGTGACCATTCCGTGATCATTATATGGCGAAAATGTGAACTATAATAATGTTGATACAAGATAATTTAATTATTAAAAATATAACTGCCGTAAATAAAATAATACTTCAATATTAAACATTGTTAATATTGAAGTATTATCCATTAATTTTAATAAATGCTAAAAACTGAATCCAACATATAATTAATACAAAAATAACATAAGCTCAAACTTTTTATACTTAAAATTGTTCACCTTATCTGATAGCAATCGTTCAAACCTTTCTATTTAAGTTTCTTGATTGCAGTGTCTCCAAATTTACTTGTTACCACTTTTTCATAAGGAGCAATCTTATTTAGCTCTCCAGCATCTTTAATGATTTGTTGCAGGAGGTACAAATCCTTTTCGTTGAGGACCGGGTCGATTTTCCAGGTATTCTGTTCTTGATAACGTTTGACAGCGCTTACCAAAATCTCATCTTGTTCTTCCGGAAATTGAGGTTTGATAGCCTTGGCAATTTCCTCAGGAGTATGACTGGCAACCCAACGCTGACCCTTGTAGATGGCATCTGTAAACTTCTGAATGAGATCTGGATTATTTTCGATCGCGCTCTTCTTTGTAAAATAAGCAGTATAGGGAACTTCACCGCTCTCCTTACCTAGAGAAGCCACGACAAAAGCTTTGCCCTCTTTCTGCATGCTCGACGCAGTAGGCTCAAAGATAATGACATAGTCCCCTTGCCCTCCTATAAAGGCACCCGGCATTGCGGCAAATTGTATTGTGGTATCGATTTGAACATCTTTTCCCGTTATAAGACCATTTTTACTTAAGACATACTGAAGGACGATAGCTGGCATTCCGCCCTTACGACCCCCTATAATGTTCTTTCCTTTTAAATCACTCCACTTAAAGTTGGGATCAGGTTTCCTACCCATCAGGAACGTTCCATCTCCATTGGTAAGTTGGGCAAAAACGACACTATTATCTTCCTTGCCCTCGTTATAGACATAGACACTGGCTTCAGGTCCAGCTAAGCCAATATCAACTTGCCCGGACAATACTGCGGTCATGACTTTATCTGCGCCTTGACCATTTATAAGCTCAATATCCAGCCCTTCTTCTTTAAAGAACCCTTGTGTCAGGGCTACATACTGTGGTGCATAGAAAATAGAGTGTGTGACCTCAGACAGTTTTACTTTGGTAAGTGCAGTTTGATTACTACAGCCTGATAGAACTAAGGACATCCCTAGGAGTACAACGCTAAGTACGAGCATAAGTCTTATTTTCATAATGTTAATCCTCCCTTAGTTTTAATGTTGAATGATTATGTGATGTCTAACATCTGCTAAAGTATAAAGACTCGACTTAAATTTATGGTTTGTTTTTTACAATTATCTTTTCAAGGTATACCACCCCCTGATACATCAAGGTAGCGGCAACACCTAAAATGATGACGCTGGTCATAACTAAGTCCAATTTAAAGACTTGCCCCCCATACACAATGAGATAACCTAAACCAGCTTTAGATACTAAAAACTCTCCTACGATGACCCCAACCCAAGACAACCCGACATTAATTTTGAGGGCATTGATGATGGTCGGCAAGGATGCGGGAAGAAGCACTTTCGTAAGAACCTGGAATTTTGTGCCACCAAAGGTTCGGATGAGTTTGATCATTTCTTCATCGATAGCTAAAAATCCATTTAAAACCTCTAAAACTGTAACAATCAGAGAAATAGCCAACGTCATGACAATGATTGCAGCAGGTCCAGCCCCGATCCACACGATAAATACCGGTCCGAGTGCGATTTTTGGCAGACTGTTAAGGACTACTAAATAAGGTTCTAATACTTTACACAAAAATTCTGACCACCATAAGATAATGGCAATTATTGTCCCCAAAAGTGTCCCTACAACAAAGCCGACGACCGCCTCGAGACAGGTAATTCCAATATGTTGAAATAGCACCCCTTCTTCATATAACCTAATGATAGTCTGAATGATTCTTGAGGGCTGGCTAGTGATAAAAGGGTCAACTATTTTGGCATCGGCGCAGATTTCCCAAAGTGCTAACGCAATGACCAAAATCGATAATTGGATGAACCAAATCCGTCGCTTTTCATGTTTTACTCGCTGCAAATATCCTTTATGTTCCTGTGAAATGACCGGAGACTGAGCTATATGCAGATGGCTTTCTAGTCTTAACTTAGACATGGACATCCAGCCCCTTCCAGATCTCTTGAAAATAATACTGAAACTCAGGGGCTTCCCGAGCTGATAAGGGTGTTCTATTGTCACAACTTAACTGGATTTCACAGATGTTTTTTACCGTTCCGGGTCGTTTAGATAAGAGGACGACCCGGTCGGCCATACTGATACTTTCGGAAATATCATGGGTAACAAGAAGAGCTGTCCTGTTTTCTTTTTTTATAATGGCATAGATATCATCATTGACTACAAGTCTGGTTTGGTAATCCAAGGCAGAAAATGGTTCGTCTAAAAGCAGGATCTGGGGGTCAGTCACAAGGGTTCGTATAAGGGCTACCCTTTGTCTCATCCCGCCTGACAGCTGGTTGGGATATTTATTTTTAAACTCGTAAAGTCCATACGTTTTAAGTAGTCTTAAAGCGTACTCCTTCGCCTCAGGGGTCACGGCCTTTCGTATTTCAAGGCCAAGCATGACATTTTGATAAATGGTTCGCCAGTCAAAAAGATGGTCCTTTTGTAACATATAACCGATTTTCCGAGAAGCCCCTGTGACCCTCTCCCCACAAAGTGAGACGGTCCCAGAGGTTGAAGGAACCAGCCCCGATATAATTGATAAAAGAGTGGATTTTCCGCAGCCGCTCGGGCCAACGATGCTCACAAACTCACCGTCCCGAACGGAAAAATTGATATTTTCTAAGGCTGTTATTTCTCCATTCAGAGATTGATATTTCATGCCTACGTTATGTACCTCGACCAGTCGGTTCAATGGCACTTCCTCCTTAGTACCTCAGTTTTAATAGTGTATTGGAGGCTAACATAATTGGTGAGTAATTTATTATTAATTAAATTTGCAAAGCTGTCCTGATAAATGCTTGTCTAGGAAAAGAGAACCGCCGTGCACTTAAAAAGGGCACAGCGGTTCTCTGAGTAAACTTATACTTTTACTTTCTATAATAGCTTGTTTTCTTTAGAAAACATTCGAATTCGAACATCGTGCTTCGAGCATCGGACTTCGATTCGCAGTGCACGTTGATCAGTTTCAAATAGATTTAGCAACAGCTTTAATAATCTCCACAACCAACTTCGCTGATCGGTACAGATCTTCTTCTTCGATGAATTCATCGGTTGTATGTGACTTTTGCATTCCGATTCCCAGAACAACACAGGGTACAGCGTAGCGGTTATAATAATTGGCATCGCTTCCCCCGCCGGTGGGCTCGAAAGCTGCAGTTAAATTAGCAGCCTGGGCTGCTTGAGCCGCGAGCAGGGCAATTTCTGATTCCTGCCTGATCGTAAAGGGGTTATATAATCTTATAACCTCTATTTCTACAACAGCGCCCATCTCATCCGCACAGCGTTTAAAGGTTTCGCACATCCCTGCAGTTTGACGTTCTAATTTTTCTAAGTTGCGGCTTCTTGATTCACATGTGATTTCAACTCTATCCGCCACAATATTTGTAGCCCGGCCTCCTTGAATCGTTCCGATATTGGAAGTCGTTTCCTCGTCAATGCGACCAGTAGGCATGCTGGCGATCGCCTTAGCGGCTACAACAATTGCGCTGATCCCATCCTCCGGAGTTGCTCCAGCATGAGAGGCCTTGCCTTTAATCGTCACGTTGATTCGGTCTTGCCCAGGGGCCTCGAGAATAATGATCCCTGGCCTACCAACGGCATCTAAGACAAATCCTAAGTCAGCTTTCAACTGAGATTTATCTAAGTTCTTGGAGCCATTGAGACCGCCCTCTTCTGCTACATTGAAAATAACCTGAATATCCCCATGAGAGATATTTTGCTCCTGGATAGTTCTTATGGCTTCCAGAATCGGTGCTATACCGGCTTTATCATCAGCCCCCAAAATCGTCGAACCTGCAGAAGTGATCCGTCCCTCTTGGAGAATTGGCTCAATACCAAGGCAGGGGGCTACCGTATCCATATGTGCTGAAAGTAAGAGGACTGGAGCGTGAGGAAGGTCACCCTTTAAATAGGCAAAAACATTGCCGCAGTTGCCACCAAATGCCAAGCCAGCTTGATCTTCTGTCACGATCATACTTAAACTTTCAAGACGGTATTTGAGAATATCCGCTATTTGGCGCTCGTTTTTGGTTGGAGAATCAATTCTGGTTAGTTCGCAAAACTCTGCGAACAATCTTTCACGATTAATCATTTCATCTACGCCTTTCATTTAGCTTGATTCTTATATCCTAAAATCCCGCATTTTTTTATACCTACAAGGAAAAACACAGTAAATACGCCTTGGGGAATTTTGAACGGGGAACCACAGATTACACAGATTACACAGATTACACAGATTAAGAACGATTAGATAGAAACACACAGACAAAGGATAAAGGGGATGGAGAATGTGGAACGGGATTCACAGACCTATGCCATTATTGAGTTACAAGCGATTTGTAGTTTAGAGCCAAAATGTATT
>JARLHU010000108.1 GCA_031292095.1 Desulfosporosinus sp. | reverse complement strand
TCCATCCCCTTTATCCTTTGTCTGTGTGTTTCTATCTAATCGTTCTTAATCTGTGTAATCTGTGGTTCCCCGTTCAGAATTCCCCAAGGCGTATTTACAGTGTTTTTCCTTGTAGGTATAAAAAAATGCGGGATTTTAGGAACGTAAGTTTATACTTTCTGCCCTGAAATAAGATGTTATTTCATTCATCAGTGGTGCCGCGCAGTGGCATGGGGGTCTGATAGTATTAGAAAGCCCCTTGGCTTTACCAAGGGACTAAGATTAAATAAATTCAATTTATTGATGTTAATCCTAGATTCCACAACTTCCATACAATACCCATCTTCTGCGATGCAGAGATCAAACTACGTTACTGATCTATAAATTAACATTGACTTTCCATCCTGACTCTTGAATAGCATCAGTGGTCTTAGCTTTGTCTTCTACTGCAACGTCTTCATCTTCATCTTCATCTTCGTCTTCGTCTTCGTCGTCTTCGTCGTCTTCGTCTTCGTCTTCCTCGTCTTCTTCCTCCTCATCGTCATCGTCATCAAAAGCGATTTTCATTACTTCCCCATTTTTATACGTAATCTTGACCTTCTTAATGTCCGCTCCATTATCCATTACATCATAAAGTTGTTTCAGCAGTTCTTCCTTGTGCATAAGCACGCACCTTTCTTTTAACTGAATTTTTCACTAACGAAATCTCCGTCTAATAATATCTGTTTGGGCAAAAAGATTCTCATGTATAATATGATTTTTATTTCAATTTGTTCTGAATTGTATGATTACTCCAATAAAACTTCTATCCTGGCATATCACAAATGTCATTGATTTGTTGTTCTAACCCAGACTTCAAAGAGCTTGTTGGATTATAGTTCAATAAGCTTTTGGCCTTCGATATATCTGCCCAAGTATCCAAAGGGTCTCCCTTGAGTCGTTCCGTAAATTCTATAGTCGCCTTTTTCTTGAGTAAGTCTTCAAGCATCGTGATGACTTCTAGGATCGAAGCTCTCTCCCTACCTCCTATATTGATTGTTTCCCCAATCACTCCTTCTGCATAAAGGGCCGCAACAGTTGCTTCCACACAATCTCTAATAAAGGTAAAATCTCGTGTTTGTTTCCCATCGCCAAATATTTGGATCGGTTCGCCCTGAAGAATCCCTTTGATGAAGCGATGAAACGCCATATCCGATCTTTGTCTTGGTCCAAATAAAGTGAAATATCTTAATATAACAATGGGTATCCCATAGCTAACTTGATATACCTTACACAAATATTCACCGGTTAGTTTACTCACTCCATAGGGGGAAAGCGGAGTGGGGATAGAATCTTCTGTAACTTTCCCTATCTTTTCACCATAAACCGAAGAAGTTGAGATATAGATGAACTTTTTGAGCGGACATCCACGCGCCGCTTCTAATAACATCTGGGTGGCCAGGATATTATGGTCAACATAAGATTTAAAGTCAGTTCCCCAACTTGTGCGTACACCCGGCATAGCCGCTAAATGATAGACGACTTCAACGCCGTCCAGAAGTCTCCTTAAGTCAGCTTGACGGAGGTCAACTTGATGAAATTGAAATCGAGGATTGGAAAGCAATAGTTTAAGATTCCTCTGTTTCGTCAGGATAAGAGCGGGATTGATAAATCCGTCGAGGCCGATTACCTTGATATCCTCTTTTTCTAGCAATCGTTCACAAAGGTACGAGCCTATAAAACCCGCAGCCCCAGTAACTAATATTTTCATCGTTTTCCTACCCCCAAGTAAAGTAGTCCATGTTCTCTAACGGTTTGAGCCTTAATACAGTTTCTCGCATCCAGAATGATAGGTCCCTTCATTCTCGATTTTACCTCTGACCAATTGCATTTGAGAAATTGGTCCCATTCTGTTGCAATAATCAGGGCATCTGAATGGCTAACCGATTCATACTGGTCATTGTAGGAATAAACGTCGTCTAACTCAAGTTTCACCATCGGATCATACGTGTGCACACGACAGCCCATTTGAACAAGTCGCTTAATAAGCGCAATGGCGGGAGAGGAACGTAGATCATCCGTACCAGATTTAAAGGTCACACCCCAAACCGTAATCTGTTTATCCTCCAAGCCCGGAAGTGCCTTTCCTAGCTTGTTCAAGTAGAGCTCAATTTGGGTATCATTGATCTCCATCACTGCATTGAGTAACTTTGTCTCCACTTTTTGCTTTAACGCTGAATGTTTAAGAGAACTCAGGTCTTTAGGCAGACATGATCCGCCAAAACCAAGTCCGGCGTTTAAGAAATATCGCCCTATTCGAGGATCCGTCGCCAATCCCTTATAGATATCTAAATAATCAACTTCGTAAACATCACATATACGGGCCATTTCATTGGCGAATGAAATTTTTGTAGCCAGAAAAGCATTGCTAGCATATTTGATCAGCTCTGCTCCTGTTAAACTGGTAAAAATATAAGGAACTTTTTTACTTTCATAAAGCTTTTTAAGAACTTTTATGGGGCGATCTGATCTAGTGCCAAAAACTAGTTTATTGGGATGAAATATATCCCATAACGCTGTTCCTTCCCGTAAAAATTCAGGATTAGAAACGATATCGAATAAATTTTCTTCGATGCCCTTTTCAACCAGCATCTGGTGCATCCATTCATTGGTTCCTGGTGGCACCGTGCTTTTGGTGATGATTATTTTGTAATCTTTAATGTTCGAAGCAATAAGATTAATTACTTGGTTAATATAACTTAAATTGCTGCTTCCATCTTCCCTGGAAGGGGTGCCAACAGCAATTAGTATTATTGGATAATCTTTAATGCTTTCAATTACATTAGATGAAAAGTGAAGTTTATTTCGATCAAGGTTTTTCCTAATTAATTTTTCTAATCCCGGTTCATATATGGGGATCTTGCCTTGAGTGAGGCTTTCAATTTTTGCTTGTTCTATATCTACACATTGAACTTCATGCCCAAAGTTCGCTAAAGCCGTTGCTGTTGTGAGTCCCACATAACCGGCACCTACGACGCAAATTCTCATAAATCGGTCAACCCGCTCTCATATAATGAATTTACTCATTGTATTCGCACAAGATATGCCGGGTTACAGATTTTGGTATAAACATCAACCCTTGCATCGCTTCCATTATCCATCAAGCAGAATAGATTATAATATTGTAGTCGATAATGATGGAGGCACCGATATGGAAGAATATATGATCAAACCGTGGGATAACGCAGATCCGCCAATAGGGATAAATTTAGATATGTGGGTACCACCGGAAATTGATGAATTAGCATTGCGGGTAATCACCTACTACGACATGGAGGTCCACGCTAGGACCTTAATCACCTCAAAACCGGATAAAGGTGGGGCCATCTGGAAAATCGAAACCGACAAAGGGCCTCGCAGTTTGAAGGTTTTACACCGTAAACCGAGCAGGAGTCTCTTCAGCGTGGGGGCACAGGACTACATTGTCAAACAAGGAGGAAGGGTTCCAGAATTAAAAGAGACCAAGCAAGGCGCCCTCTATGTCGAAGAAGGCGGAAAGTTATGGATTGTCACAGATTGGATTGAAACCTTAACTCCCGCAAGCAAGGATCTAGAGGGTGCTCTGGCCTTATGTTACGGGCTGGGGGAGTTTCATAGATATTCCCAGGGATATGTTCCACCAGCGGGTTCCCAAAGAGCTTCTAGATTGTACCGTTGGCCCGCTTATTATCAGAAAATAATTACTAAGATTGGTTGGTTTCGAAACATCGCCAAGGCTTACAGCGATCTTCCCAATAGTCCATTGCTTCTTGCTGCCATCACGGTATTTGAGCGACAGGCGCTAGATTCTTTGTACCGTCTTGAACAATCGTCTTATGCTCAGATGGTCTCGTTAGGAGAAGAGCACTGGGGACTCGTTCACCAAGACTACGGATGGTCTAATGGACAACTAGGCCTTGGCGGTCTTTGGGTGATCGATCTAGATGGAGTAGCTTACGACTTACCAATTCGCGATCTTCGCAAGCTGGTTTCAAGCACGATGGACAATTTAGGGAAATGGGACGTTACTTGGATTGGGAGTATGATTGACGCCTACCATCAAGCAAATCCTCTCGATCTTGAAACTTACGAGATTTTATTGAATGATCTGGCTTTTCCTAATGAGTTCTATAAACACATTAATGAGATGCTTTACGATCCAATTGACTTTATTAATAACGATTTAGGAGGAATTGTTCAGCGTCTGCTACTCTTAGAAAAAACAAAGGGGTTGGCATTAGAGCAACTTAAACTTGACCAGCATAAATTCCGAACCGGCAACTATGCTTCAATTCCTGTTATTAAACCCGAAGCTCTTGAGATGATGCAAATGACAGCAATTGTCAAGGATGAGGATTTTACAGAGAACAAGCGCTTACCAAAGAACGAGACGCCTAACTTAAAGGTGCTAATGATTTGTACAGAAAAATTACCGGTCCCACCTGTGCGTGGTGGAGCTATTCAAACCTACATCCAGGGAATTTCAGGAATGTTAAGTCAACAACATGATTTAACAATCTTAGGCACGACAGACCCTTCATTACCTCTTGAAGAAATCAGCCAGAATATTCGGTATGCCAGAATAGATGGCGAGCAAATTTTAGAAATCTATGCTAAAAAGGTTATTGAATTCCTAAGAAATAATTTTTTTGATCTTATCCATGTTTTTAATCGACCACGACTTATTCCCTTAATCCGTGCAGTTGCTCCCCATTCACGAATTATTCTAAGTATGCATAATGATATGTTTGGTAGTAATAAAATTCACTGCCATGACGCGCATACCACCATAAATGAAGTAGAACGGATCATCACCGTAAGTGATTATGTGGGAAATACAATTTGTAACCTCTATCCTCAAGCAGCTTCAAAGGTCCACACGGTCTATTCAGGAGTTGACCTAGATACTTTTGTTCCTTGGAAAAAGTCAAATACTGCCTCTCTAATTCGGCAGAAATTACGAAAAGAATATGATCTTGAATCCAGAACTGTCATTTTATTTGTGGGGCGATTAACCCCCAAAAAGGGTACCGATCTACTCATTCAAGCACTTAATAAGGTCCATTCATCGGATGCGAATATAGCCTTGGTGATTGTGGGCGGAACCTGGTACAGTGTTGACACAGTGACTGATTATGTGGCCTATGTTCGTGCCCTGGCAGAGCGAGCTCCTTTTCCGGTGATCACGACAGGATATGTATCCGCTCATCTTATTCATCAATGGTATTGGGCTGGAGATATCTTTGTGTGCCCTTCTCAGTGGCAAGAACCGCTGGCACGTGTTCATTATGAAGCCATGGCTGCAGGTTTACCCTTTCTAACGACTGCCCGAGGTGGCAATCCAGAAGTTGTGATCGACCAAAATGGGTTAATCGTTGAGCAACCCGAGGATCCCCTTGAGTTTGCTGAGAAACTTAATATTCTCCTCACAGATCCAGAACTTCGACAGAGCATGGGCCAGACTGGTAGACGTCTAGCTGAAGAGCGCTTCAGCTGGCAGCGGGTCGCACACGAAGTATTGGAAACCTGGAAACCAACCTTCAACTATAATATGAATATTGAGAAAGAGATTACTCTCAGCGATTTAGTTGAGGTTGAAGTCGGGGTCGAAGCTAAAGGATTGGATATAGATGATAAAGATTCAGGAATAGTGTTTGGTTCAGCAATTGATGTCGGTTCGTCCGTCGTAAAGATCACTCGAGACATGATTTTTCCAAGGTTGGTAAATAACAATTCGATTAAGTATACCAATCCATCCGCCGTGAGCGCCCAAGTCATCATTCATCCGCTTCGGGCAAATATTAATTTAATTGATATTACAAGTTTATCCACAGTGAAGATTACCCGAGAAATGATCGTAAAGAAATTCAAATAAGATTTAAAAGCCACTCAATTAGCGGCCTTCCTGACCCGTATTAACCTTCCCATTTGGATAAACCGGGTTTGCTGTTGCATAAAAGCTAACCGAATTAACGTAAATTAAAGTGCTATGGTCGTGACTATTCTAAAATTAGGAAGGAAGAGGAAATATTGACTGATCAAAAGCATTGTACATGTTCCTGTTCTTGTTCTCATCAATGGACTCAAACTGCTCCCTTTACTCCAGCTTGGGCTCTACAAACCCCTTCTACTCCAGCGTGTACTCCACAAAGTCAATCGCCTATTCAAAATCCGTATTTTTCCACAACTGCAACATTACCGATATGCACCCCTCTGGAATTAAGGAAAATAGGTCCAAATACAATGTTAATTACAGTATCAATCCCTGCAGAAGCAACAATCACCTTGCCTACAAAAGCACTCGAAATAAAAATGATTAAAAAGAACCTGAAGATAACTCAATGCCGTTTTTTTAACTGCATTCCCACAGTACCTGGTATACCACACGATACCCCGAAATTGTTTTTAGGAGGTTTTGTACGCAAGGATATTCAATATTCCGAGGTAGTGCGACAGACTGCAACCACTGTAGAAGGTACTATCAAAGATTTTGTAGTCGACATACCTATTTCGTGTGTCGTTGACCTCGGAAAGCACTTTAAATTTCCGCCAGTCTATTTTAACCAACAGAAAGAATACGGATCTTCTACATCAACAACACTTCCTTCTGGGTTCTCGTCAAACGAAAAGCTGCTATCAGGTGACCTCTCCGAGTTCAACGTTGTGAGCCAGGAGTACCATAACCCATTACCATCTTGCGAACTTATCTTCACGCAAATCAACGAAATGGATAATGCACTCGATCGTGTACCGTTGCAAGGTGGCCCCTTTGAAGAAGGTGTTTTCAGAACTCTGCAAGAAAAGATGATTGTTTTAATCCAAATTCGGCTGTCTTTCCAACCCGACAATGACCATCCTCATGACAATGATCATCCATGCCCTCATTACAAACATCCAGAACCCAAGAAGTGTTGATCATCCCTACCACCTTCGTCGTCCCTTCGATATAAAAACCAATGATTTGCCCGTCGTTACGTATAACATCTTTAAAAAATCACAGCGTATCTATTAATGCGTGATACACTGTGAGTCTCTCATATACTTTTCAAGGAGGAAGACCGAAAATTTTATGATATAACCTATTTGAAGGTATTGGAACAAAGCAAATCTGAATCCCAACGAAAATGCAGGTGGGCACTAGTTTAAGGTGAAACCAAACTAACTAGGCTAATCCGGCGATATAAGGTGATAAAAGTAAACTTACATCACTTGTGGCTATTGACTGACCAACTGCAAATACCGGAAGGTTTTGAGTTCTAAAATTAATGGCGAAGGCGTTGCCAACAGTGCCTGATCCCGTACTGCGACCACCTAACTCTGACGCGTTAACTTGGTTGTATACAGCAAGATAATAAACAGTATTACCTGAAAGCGTAACAGGCGCTGTTAACGGCAAGATAAACAAACCTGCTGTTATTGAGGTTGCTACATTAGTTACAGCGATAACAGTAGCTGATGTTTGAGAGGTTGGTTGTAGAATCGCTATCTGAAAGTTACCTGTGCCAGCACCTAGTTGAATAACATAAGTTGCAAGACTACTAATAGTTGTTTGCTGTTGTCCATTAAGGACAAGTGCTCCAATGGCTTGGCTGTTTCCACCACCAGCGTTATAAGCGATTAATGCATTAATGTCCCCTATCTCCACTGTCTCAATGAACGACGAACCAGCTCCGGTCACTCCAGTTGCTCCTGCAGTTCCTGTTGCCCCAGTCGCACCGGTTGCTCCTGTGACGCCTGCTGTTCCTGTCGCACCGGTGAGCCCAGTGCCACCAGTCGCCCCTGTTACACCTGTATTTCCGGTCGCCCCAGTTACGCCTGTTCCGGTTGCACCGGTCGCTCCCGTCGCTCCCGTTGCTCCTGTTGCTCCTGTTGCTCCTGTTGCTCCTGTTGCTCCTGTTGCTCCTGTTGTGCCTGTTGTGCCTGTTGTGCCTGTTGTGCCTGTTGTGCCTGTTGTGCCTGTTGTGCCTGTTGTGCCTGTTGCGCCTGTTGTGCCTGTTGCGCCTGTTGCGCCTGAGCTACAATCTGAAGGCCCAATAGGGTTTAGTTCTGCTGGCACTAGACGGTGTACGGCATTCGGGCTTCCATTTGTATTCGTCCCCCAAACTGAAATCTGGGTTGCGCACGAATTAGTTATAAATTGAAATTCATAATAATCAAATTGTGCGTAATAGTTTTTAGTAACTACACCACCTATGGGCATATTGAAGATTTCAGATACGTATTGTACTTTATTACTCCCACTCACGTAAAAACCTGAAATCTCCACCTGAACTGTAGTTACATCATCATTGCTTATTAATACTGTTACATTGGTAGAATACCTTTGTATTGCAAGGAGATCTCTTAGATTTATCACTGAACATGCTGGTATTGATACCAAAGGATTATCAATTAACCCCGTAGTTTAATGAAACCAATATCTTAACTCCTCCTTGCCTTTCAACCTGTCGTTATCAAGCTAACTTTGTAAAAATATAAAATCTCCATCATCCTAAATAATGGGTTTATATATTATATAGTTCATGTCCTACTTTGGTTACCAAGTTCCCATTTAGAGTGTTACACCTTTTTAAAATATTTAAAGCCCAATTTATGTATGAAATCAGGACCTAAGCTAGTGGGTTACATATAAAATTTTGGCAAGCTCCAGCATTCCAAGGATAATCCGTATTAACCAAGAGAAATTTCTATACATTTTAGAAGTCTCTCTTGGTTAGAAAATTTGGTTATTTTAACCATTCCGGAAATAGTCGCTTAGCTCTCTCTTTCACCATTATGGAACACGCTTCATTTGGGTTTTGGCTCATGTTTTCACCATGCCAACGGTAACCCAACAGAGGTTCCGCTAGAAACCCACAAGCGTAATGACGAAGAAAGCGAAACCACAAGTCATAATCATGCGCTTGGGGCAGATCTTCATCGAAATTACCAATTTTGCCCAAACAAGAACGTCTCATCATTACGGACGATCCGTTAATAAAACAGCCCTCCATAAGCTTCGTTACCATCTCACGTTTGTCGGAAAAATAAAGAGATTTCACGTCATATTGCTTTTTACCGGTAGCGTCAATGACCACGAAGCTTGTGTAGCTAAAACCCAGACTCGGATCACTTTCCATTAATTCAACCTGTTTAGCCACTTTTTCTCCTATCATCATGTCATCTGCACTTAACCAGCAAATATACTTACCGGTTGCCCGAGATAACCCAAGATTTAAGGCGCTGGGAGTTCCCCCATTTTCTTTATAAATATAGTTAATAATTGAACAATAAGGCCTCACTAGTTCCGCTGTTCCATCGGTGGAACCATCATCAATCACAAGAACCTCAATATTTGCATAGCTCTGATTCATTACACTAACAAGAGCATAGGGAAGATATCGGGCGTGATTGTACGTAGGGATGACTATACTAACTTTAGGCGGTAGCATTAACGACCCTCCCAATATAGGAAACTTACTTCATCTGAAGTTTAGTTGAACTTATCCAGGGGCTTACCGCCACTCAACTCCCAATAAATCTAAAGTCTTAGTGGCGTTTAGTCATCGGATAAATCGTCTTCATCCACTCCACGGTTATGGGCAATCCTTCTTCTAACGTCACCTTAGGTTCATGTCCAAGATCTGCTTTCGCTTTGCTAATATCTGGTCGTTTACTAACCGTGTTGTGCTTGTCTTCTGGAAGATATTTCACTAGTTTTGGGTCACCTTCCGTATATTTGAGAACTAAATCACTTAAATCTTTGACGCTACGGTATTCCGTTCCACCAAGATTATAAACTTCACCAGGTTTAAAATTATTAAAGACATTAGCTATTGTCGGAATCAAGTCATCGACATACATAAAGACACGGTGGTATCCTTCAAAAACATCATAAGGTATACCCTTTAACGCTCGATAAACAAAGAGGCAAACAACACTACGGTAGGAATGATAATATTCTCCTGGACCGTAGGCATTGAATAAACGCAATCTAACAATAGGGGATTGATATTTCTTTTCGAAATTTAGAATTTGGACTTCATTGGCCCACTTAGTTAAAGCATAGTCATTATGCTGAATAATGGTCTTTTTTAGAGGTAAATCTTCTGTCAAAAGGGGTTCCGCTGCTTCCCCGTAAATTTCGGAGGAGCTTGTGAATACCAGTTTAAAACCTTTTTTCAATTGCCATTCTAAAATGTTACGAGTCCCGATTACGTTTGTCTTCCAAAGCGTGTCATAATAATGTTCTCCATTAATGCGACCAAATTCAGCCGCTAAAAGAAAGACACCATCATAGTTTTGCTCAAATACACGCTCCAACTGGCGATATTCAGCAATGTCTGCCCTGATATACTTTTCACCGAGATGGTGTTGTAAATCAACTTCCCAAACCTCATGCCCCCGCTTTTGAAGTACTTCGACTAATCGCGAACCTAACGTTCCTTTACTACCAATTACTAATAGTTTGGCCATCTTATTAGCTCCTTTTTTCCCTAATTATCATTATAAATTGTTAAAATCATTTATATTTAAGGCCCTTTGCCGCTCCAGCACTACCCAATCCGCTATTCTATCCTGTTTTTCTTCCCCTTGATCGATCCCGTCCTTAGACACAAAGCCTGCTCCACTAAGTTCATCAGCAGTAAATAAGGGATCTTCCACCAAGACAGTATTCCCAGCCGCTTCTAAGGCTCTAACCAAATCAACCCCTCGGCTATGATTAAGATCTTTAACCCCAGTTTTAAAGCTTAAACCTCTGACTATAACCCGCTTACCACTACCCACCTGTCGCACGATCCTATCTCGATATTCCCCATCCGCCTGTTCAGCCCCCGCCAACAAAGTTGAGTGACAAACAGTTCGTAAGAAACTCATGTCCTTGGGCAAACACTCCCCACCAATACCCCAATCGGTACCTAGTAGTTCGACGTTATTTTTACTATTTACAGCCCGCCTCAAATCATCATAATCTATTCCCTGGTCAACACAGTAGCCGTAAATCTCCTGAGCAAAGGCTACATCAACATAACGTTTTACATTTTCAACCACCTTAGATAACTCCGCCACCCGAACATCAGAAACTTCAACTAGGAGGGGAACCAACGGAGTATAAAACTGACGTCCCTTTTCTAGGCAGGCCTCAGTAAAGGCACCTATCACCCGCGGGGTATCACAAACAGTTTTATCAACACCAAACATTATTCTATGGGGAACATGGATCAAGAAAATATCAGTTCCTAATTTAAACCCTTTTTCCTCCAAAAATTCACGCACGCTCCACATTGTTCCCAGAGGCAACGTCGATTCAATGGAAATCAAAGAGCCCGGACAGATGATCATCTGGTCTAGGGCCGCAAATAAGTTTTGTCCCTGATTACCGGTGGAAGGAGCCATTAACCAAACATCAACCCCTGTTAAACTTCGATAATCTGAGGTCACCCTATGACTCTGGCGACGTAATTCGGCAACCTTACTTTCGTTCACATCAACCCCGATAACCTCTCCTGAAAACTTTTGGCAAAGGTAAGTGAAAAGATTAAAACCGATATTACCTAAACCAACGACACAAATCTTCATTTTTGGATCCATCCTCCCCCAATCTCATCACTATATGGTATGGCAGTCCCTCCAATGTTGACACAAGCGACATGAAAGAACTTCCAAATATACTGATATTGCCACCATGATGCTGAACGTAACATACACTGAAAAGGAAACAAATTACGTTCATTATTAGGAGGCTTAAATTATGAGAATTGTGATCCCTGTCCTAAGCTTGGAAACCGGGGGGACACGCTTTATTTATCAGTTAGCTAATGAACTGGTGGATAAAGGACATAACGTGGAGATCGTACTCCCTGAAAATGCCTCTGTGGATTGGCCTCTTCGGACTAAAATTACCCGGGTCAAAGAACTTACTCCAGCTACGATACCCCCTGCGGATTTTATTCTGCCGAATTTCTATCCCACTGTTTTTCCGGCTTGGGAATCCAAAAAAGGCCAAGTCGTTCGACTTAGCCTTGGTTATGAGCCTTTATGGGTGCCAGAAACAGAAAAAGCCTTGGCTTCTTACCTAATAGATGCCCCAATAATATCCATATCTGAGTGGCATCGCCAATTAATTTTACAAGGAACAGGGCGGGATAGCACCGTAATACCTGGAGGTGTCGATACCACGATTTTTTGTCCCTCCCCCAAAAAATCCCTTTCCACCGGACGCCTTACTATTGCTTATATACTACGTTCGAAGGAACATGGCTATACTTGGAAAGGTACCGAAGACTTTTGGGAAGCCTGCCGGAATTTAGCTCCGCTGGTTCCTGCCTTTGACATCCAGGTTGTCGCTCCGGAGGGGGCAAATTACCCGGCACCCTGTCCCTATGAGACAGTGAAGGCCTACTCTGACACTGAAATGGCTCAATTTTATGCCCAAGCAGACATCTTCGTTTCAACCTCATATTTTGAAGCATTTTCTATGCCACCTTTAGAAGCAATGGCCTCTGGTACAGCGGTCGTAACCACTGATAATGGTGGTAACCGCGATTTCACAAAAAACGGGGAGAACTGTTTACTTGTTCCCCCCAGCGACATCCAACAACTCACCCTTGTTCTGGCTCATCTATTAACTCAAGAAAAGGATCGGAATCGACTTGCTCTTGCCGGCTTACAATTCGCCCAGCCATGGACCTGGCGGCACTCAGCCGATAAATTAGAAGCCTTACTTTTACAGTTAGCCCGCACCTAGCTTACAATCCTTCCAAGCTAACAGGGCATCAATAGGCTCAGCGTCTTCACCATATACCTGCACGAAAGCTAAATTTCCCTGATCGTGAAACTTACTGAAAATGACAACATTGTAACCAAGCTTTTCGAAATCCTCTACCTCCCATCCCGACCGATGCCGTTGAAAACTTTCTCCTCCTAAACCGTAATGATCAACTTCTATTTGCTGAAAAAACCCTCTTGGAGTAAAGATAATCACTCTTTTGGCGGCTATCTCCTCTACTTGGCTCAGGACATCAAAGGCAACCTCTTTTTCAAAATGCTCAATTACATCAATCAAAGTCACACTATCCATGGAATTAGGCAGGAATATTTCGTTAAGGCGCTCTGCCCTGAAATTAAGTTTGATAAACTGCTCACCTAACCTAGCCTTCTCTAAGTAGGGTCGATGAGCATCAACACCGATTTTTATTGGGCAACAAAATTCCGTAATGGTCGCGCCCACGCCACAACCAACATCTAGGACCGTACCGGAATCTAATAGGAGTTCATTAATCGCAATCAGGAACTCTTTATGGTTGACGACATTTACGGTCACTGGCTGAACATCCTTCCAATCTTAATTCCTAATACATGTTATTCAAAGTTTTCCCTTAAGTGCCATATGACACACAAATCGCCTACTAGAACGCATAATCTATAGTATGTAAAGCACAAGGGAGGACAAACAATGAAGATTGTGTTTCCTGTTCTTAGTTTAGAGACGGGCGGAGGAGCCCGTTTTATTTATCATCTTGCTAATGCCCTAGTAGACAAAGGACATGATATTGAAGTCGTTATGCCCGAAACAGCAGCCCAAGTCTGGCCATTGCGTGCCAAGTTAAGACGAGTGAAAGAACTTACCCCTTCCTCCATTCCTTCCGCCGATTTTATACTACCTAATTTCTATCCCACGGTTAGGCCGGCCTGGGAATCAAGAAAAGGCCGGGTAGTACGCCTCAGTCTTGGATATGAGCCTCTCTGGGTCCCCGATTCGGAAATAGCCAAGCAGACCTATCTGATCGGCGCCCCAATCATGTCAATATCGGAGTGGCACCGCCAAATCCTGTTCCAAGAAACTGGCCTGAAAAGCACTGTCATCTCCGCTGGAGTGGATACTTCGATTTTTCATCCTTATCCTAAACAATCCGAGCAAACAGGCTGTAAGAACATTTTTTACATCATGCGCGACCCCAGTTCTGGGTATACCTGGAAGGGAGGAGCAGATTTTTTACAAGCCTTAACTCGTTTGAAGGATCAGATTAATTTTGATCTGACAGTTTCCATTCCAGAAAATGCAACTTTTGCTAGCCCAGTACCTTGCCAGATTAAAACAACGGCAACTGACCAAGAGCTAGCTCTGCATTATGCTGAAGCTGACCTCTTTGTCTACACCTCTTACTTTGAGGCTTTTGGCTTACCTCCCCTTGAAGCGATGGCATGCGGTACGGCCGTAGTGACCACCGATTGTGGTGGAATTCGCGATTACGTTAGAAACGGTGAAAACTGTCTGTTAGTCCCCCCAAGTGACATTGAACAGCTAAGCTCGGCAATCTATCAACTATTAACTAAGGATGCGGAACGTAAGCATATGGCTGCCTCAGGCCATCACCTCGCTCAAGCTTGGTCTTGGCAACGTACTGCAAATCAAGTAGAAGCTTTCTTGCTAAGCCTTTGAAATTGTTCCCTCATTTCACACAATACAGCCTCTTGGCACTGCCAAAGGGGCTACTTATTTTCAATTAACACTCTAACTTAACCTTACATATTATAACAAAGCATTGAAACGGAAATGTGCACAGGATAGCAACCGCACCATTTAAAAGCTGAATCCTTTTTGAAAGGAGTATCTCCATGCAACATCGTATTTTACTAGCAAGCCCTGTTCGCCAGAAAGAGCACGTTCTGGCGCAATTTCTGGAATCGCTCAAGCTCTTGGATTGCACGGAAGTGGAGCTCGACTTTGCTTTTGTTGATGACCATAACGAGCATGATTTATTGACCGAATTTTCGATAGAAAATGCGAACGTCCGACTTTTCCCTGGCAGCCCTGAGGATTCTTATATTTGCGACGAGACAACTCACTACTGGCGGGAAAACTTAATCTGGAAAATCGCTTCCTATAAGGATCACTTCATAAAGCTTGCTCTTGAAGAAGGGTATGATTATCTTTTTCTCATAGATTCAGATCTTTACGTACAACCCCAAACCCTTAAACACCTCATAGCGTTGCAAAAAGACATCGTATCTGAGGTTTTCTGGACCAGATGGCAGCCAAACACGATCCCTCTCCCTCAAGTTTGGGTTACAGGTCACTATCAAATGTACTCTGCCCCAAGAGGAGAACCGATAAATCAGGAAGAAATCATTAAAGGCACTGGCGAATTTCTCCAGATGCTTTCTGTACCAGGCACGTATAAAGTGGGTATGCTTGGGGCTTGCACTTTGATCAGCAGAAAGGCACTTTCCATGGGAATTTCTTTCAGTCAGATCTATAACCTGGAACTTTGGGGTGAAGATCGGCACTTCTGTATCCGGGCTGCCGCCTTAAATTTAGAACTCTATGCTGATACCCATTATCCCCCTTATCACATTTACCGTGAATCTGAGTTAGAAGGACTTAAGGAATATAAAAGACAACTGGGTCTCAAAGTCGAACCTCCGGACATCGAGACAACTGTTTCATCGGCTCCTCAGGTCTCAATCAAAGGCAGTAAAATTACTCTAGCCATGTTAGTGCGCAATGAAGCCAATAGATATTTAGAAAAAATCCTTGAACATGCGTCCACCTTTATCGACGAAGCAGTCATTCTAGACGATGCCAGTGAGGACAACACCGTAGAGGTGTGCAGAACTGTTCTAAGTGGTATTCCTTTGACCCTTGTTTCCAACCCGGAAGCAGGATTTAATAACGAAATTGTGCTCAGAAAACAGCTCTGGGAGATGGTCATTGCCACCAAACCCGACTGGATTTTGATTTTGGATGCTGACGAAGTCTTCGAAGACAAAGCAGCTGAAGTTTTAAAAGAATTAGCTGAAGTCCAGGAGATAGATCATTATTCTTTCCGCTTATATGATATGTGGAATGAAAGTTCTTACCGAGAAGACACTTACTGGAGAGCTCATACAGTTTATCGTCCCTTTATGGTGAGGTACGTTCCTGAATATCATTGGATTTGGCGAGAAACCCCCCAACACTGCGGGCGAATTCCTCTCAACATCTACCAATTACCTGGAGCTCTTTGCCAACTAAGGCTTAAACACCTAGGCTGGATGAAAGCGGAAGACCGTCTCTACAAATACAATCGCTATAAACAACTTGATCCCAATGCTATCTATGGCATCGCGGAACAATACGAATCCATCCTTGACCCTCACCCTAATTTGGTCCTCTGGGAGGAATAAGAGTTCGAAAAAATTAGCCCCCCCACGGTTAGACGTGGGGGATTTAATTTTGGAGCGCAATTCACAAAATCGCACTGAATAACGCTTATCAGCCGAGCCACAACAAACTGATTCTCTGGATTTTAGCAAAAAAAACAGACGGTTTCTAGCATACCTATCTAGAAACCGTCTGTCGTTCTGCTCCTTGGTTCAGTTCAGTAAAAAATCAAGTGCGTTGATTTGACGAATCCCGTTATGGAAAGCGGGAGGATCATCATCCAACGTCAGGAGATATTTCGGAAAATGGTCGGCAATTTTCTTTAATGGTTTAAGTTCTCTAGCCAAGGTATCTGCATCTCTAACTGTAGCAGCTACTTGATAGTATTCAATCCCTACATTATTCGATGCAATGAAATCCACCTCCATATCATCTACCTTCCCTATTGATACTTCGTAGCCCCTACGGAGAAGCTCTAAATAGACGACATTTTCGAGAATGTGACCCATATCTGCGCCTTTATTGCCCAAAAGGTAATACCGTAGGCCAATGTCAACGATATAATATTTCTCCTGCGTTTTGAGAATCTGCTTGCCCTTAACATCATAGCGTTTTGCTTGATAGATAATATAACTGTCGATTAGCGCGGAGAGATAGGACTCAACTGTATGGGTCGAGATCTTTCTTCCATTGGAGGTCATCGTATCGCTGATTTTTTTTGTTGACCAACGGTTGCCTATGTTATCAAACAAGAAACGAATAACGCTCTCAAGCAGCATCACATCGGATATTCTTTTCCTCGACACAACATCTTTCAGGAGCACGGTGTTATAGATTCCACTGAGATAATCACGTATCAAACTCCGGTCATTTTTTAGGCTGACGGCATACGGAAATGAACTGAACTGAAGGTAATCACTATATTTTCTGCTGAGGTCGGTTCTGTCGCCAACAAAATCAAGGTATTCCTTGAAAGACAGAGGCAGCATTTGTATTTCAATATATCTGCCAGAAAGAAGTGTTGCCAATTCACCAGATAACATATGAGCATTGGAACCAGTGATATATAAATCGACATTCTCTTTGATATATAAACTATCGACAGCCTTCTGGTATGACTCGACAAGCTGAATTTCATCCAAAAAGATATAGTTCATTTTATTGGGGATAAGACGTTCTTTTAGATAGGAATAGAGGAGTTTATAATCGGTCAGCTCGCTGTAATCCATATCCTCAAAATTAATCGCCGTTATTTGCTCTTTCTGAACTCCATTTTGAAGCAGATACTCGCGGAACATTTCAAGCAAAGTAGATTTTCCACAACGCCGAATACCAGTAATAACTTTAATTATTTTTGTGTCTTTTAACTTGATCAACTTATTTAGGTAGTCTTCACGCAGTATCATAATGACACCACTCCTTTGGTACTTTTCTTTTATTATATACCATAATATTACATATATCAATGTATTAGCATTGTATTTCAATAAAATAGAAATTTCCTATGTTTTAGAATTTTTTTTCCAAAACATAGGAAATGGAAATTTTTTCATCAAATGTTTAGTATTTCTCTGGCACGTTTTATCACATGCAATAACTGGTTATGCGTCAAAACAATGATGCTTGTTTTCTATAACTCATTCCTCAAATAACTAATTAATCCTCAATTACCCTACTCATTTATTTTTTTCAGCAGATACTTTTTTCAAAACGCCTTCCAGATAATTCTTGTTGTATAGAACTTGACTATCTTCTGGACGATAATTCCGAGCAAACTCATTATGCTCATAAGCCAGTTCATGCTTACCTAAACGGTCATAGCAAACACACAACTGTAAATGCGGTAACCACGTCCAGCAGGCTTCAATTACTGGCCCCCAGCTGTCAACAGGCTTATCCAATTGAGTCGCTAGTTTATACCAGAAAACCCCCTGCTCATATTGCTTAGCACCCAGAAAATAAAAACCTAAACGGCAGCAAAATTCAGCCCTTGGGGTGGCATATTCAAAGGATTTCAAGATATATTCCAGTTCTTTATCCTTCTTCTCTAATTTTTGGTAACAGTCTGCCAGTTTTCCGCAAGAAGAAATATTATCTTCGACCCAGCCCAGTCCAGTCTTTAAAAATTCTTGGTATGATTCGATCGCCTGATTATAGAGTTGGTGATCAGACAGTTCATTTGCATAGTAATATAAATCTCGTGGGGAAAACGATTCCCCTCTGGCCTTACGCTTCTCATATATTTTAAGGTTGCGGTCAGAATCATTACTTGCCATACCCTTGTGTGTTACACAAATATTTGAATTTAAAACAGGTCCATACACCTCTAAATACTCGTGCACCGCCCCGATCCAACGGAAGTTCTTACTCCGTTTGACCAAGCGGTTTCTTCTTAATCTAAAAGTAACAGCACCAGACTGGTCGAACGCTAATAGGTAGGGCATATTAACAGCGTCCATTAAGGGATCTAGATTTTTCTTCAGCTTCAAAAACTGCTCTCGATCAGAATCTGCTAAGACATCATCTGCATCCAACCAAAGGATATAATCTGTAGTAGCATTACTGAAAGCAAAATTGCGGGCAGCCGCAAAATCATCAATCCAAGTAAAATCAAATAGTTGGTCAGTGTATCCTTTGACAATCTCCTTCGTACGATCTGAGGAACCTGTATCAACAATCACTATTTCATCAGGAATCCCCTTCACTGAATCAAGGCACCGGGCAATGGTATTTTCCTCATTACGAACAATCATACACAAACTGATGGTTATGGAATTATCAGCCATCTTTCCTACCACCTCATAGATATGATATTGGGTCATACTCTATGATATTCGACATGCTGGAAAGTGGAAGCTTGACCAAGCTTAGATATCCGAAAAAAAAACCCTCTGGGTTTGCCAAAGCAATAGCTGGGCATAACATTCGACGATATGAATAAAAAGGGCTGCCTCAAAATAGCAATGAACTTCCATTAGGAGGCAACCCCTTAGAAATTTATTAGTCTAATCTTTCTACAGTCAATTGCGCCCCTACACTTGGTGCTAAATCCATAGTAAATGGAGTGGCAGAGTTATTTCTTAGTGTTAAGACATCTCCAGCTGTAAGCGCTAAAATTGCCTGACCAGTAACTTGACCAGTTGTAATCAGTGACGCGATGTTTGTCGATGCATCTACTGTTCCGTTCACTGCAATGGCTATTGCCGAACCGACCCCTGCTGTTATGCTAACACTATAGTCAATTTGATGATCTCCGGTAGTAACAACTGTAACAGTGGTAGTACCTGCCGTGTGGGTTATATTTGTAAGTGGGCCATTATCACTGAAGGGTACATCTGCTCCACCTACTACGGTTGCATCAGCTACGGTGGCAAGTTCATATACATATCCGAAGGCAGCCAATCCTGCTCCGGTTGCTCCAGTAGACCCAGTTGCCCCTGTAGATCCAGTTACGCCCGTTGTACCTGTCGCTCCCGTAGCACCAGTTGTTCCTGTAGACCCAGTCGCTCCTGTTGCTCCACCTGTTCCTGTCGCTCCGGTGGCCCCTGTGTCTCCCGTGGCGCCGGTCGCGCCTGTGACTCCTGTTACTCCCGTTGCCCCTGTTGCTCCTGTTACTCCTGTTACTCCTGTTACTCCTGTGGCTCCTATTGCTCCTGTTACTCCTGTTTCTCCTGTGGCTCCTGTTTCTCCTGTTTCTCCTGTGACTCCTATTGCTCCTGTTACTCCTGTTACTCCTGTGGCT
>JARLHU010000107.1 GCA_031292095.1 Desulfosporosinus sp. | reverse complement strand
TTGAGCACAGAAGAGCTTCTAAATGGCAAACGACCGACGAAGTAGTATAAAATGGTCACAAGATTTTGCAAGAAATTGTCTCCAATCCAATTCTCCTTTTCTTAATGTTTCTTATTGCTTTTTGAGAGTGTTACGTTCGTAACTGCCATAATGAAATAGGCGCAGTCCAAGGTTCGTAATCGGTTGAAATAAAGTACTAAACTTCCATATAAGACGACCACTAAGTGTACCAATGATCACTCCTGCAAGAATGTCAGTTGGCCAGTGTACACCGACATAAAGGCGTGCAATGGCATTGAGTACTGCTAATAAGGTAAAGCTTGTAGTGATCCATTTAGGCGCTTTTCCCCAAGACGCCGCTGCAAACCCAAAGCTCCCAGTCGTGTGATCACTAGGAAAGGAAGCATCTGGACTATGGGGAATAAGCTGAGTAAACGTGCCTTTTTCGAGCACCATAAACGGACGTGGTCGGAAGTAGATGTGCGATACAATGACATTAATCATTAACCCTAACACGCCAGCTAAACCCATGATGACTAAGGCGTGACGTTGCTCAATTTCAGACTTTGGCAGGGTAAGCCAGGCGATAATAAAGAGAACGATATATAGTTCAAGTGAATATTGCGCAAAAAAAGCAAAACTGTTATCAATAAACGCGTGATGGCCTGCGAATTGATTAAAGATGTGGAATCCTCGAATGTCGAATGACAAATTATAGCGCCTCCATAGAAGTTTTTTGCTTGGGATAATGTTTCTTTAAATTATACTCAAATCTATGTTAAAACTAGAGGGATAATATTGCACCACCGTAGTCTGGCCTTTTAGCGTATTAACTATTTAGGTAAGCTCGTTCACTGTAAGGTCGCATATGTGTAAGACTTCTCCCCTAATCAAGCATATGTATATTGGCGCTAAATAAATTAATTGGTCGTAAATTTTAAGTTTGCTAAGGCTGCTTGGCAATGAGTAGGTATTTCATGTAAATTTTAGGCAAATTGTAATGATTGTGGCAACATGATATGCTTTATGTATTAATAAAATTGGATGGTGATATTTTTGTTAAAATGGCTGATCATTACTTATAATTTGCCATCAGAACCATCAAGATTAAGAGTTGCGACTTGGAGGAGTCTGAAAAAATTGGGCGCTGTCAATATTCATCAATCCTTCTGGTTACTACCTTTTAACGATGAGAATTACACTGCTCTGTCCTTGGTGGCCTCGAACATCACTGACAATAGTGGAGATGTCCTCTTGATACAGACGATCGCAATGGAAGAAAAGTATGAAAAGGCGGTTGTCGCTCGTTTTAATAAAGCAAGAAAAATTGAATATGAAGAAATCTTGGATAAATGTGAGGACTTTTTTGCTGAAATTAATAAAGAAATAGAGCGGAATAATTTTACATTTGCTGAAGCTGAAGAGAACGAAGAAGAACTGGAAAAGCTTCTCTCCTGGTTCAAAAAAGTTCAATTGCGAGATCTTTTTGAATCCCCTTTACAGGAAATTACGGCAAAGAAACTGGAAGAATGTCGCAAGTGTTTTGAAGATTTTAACAGTAAAACCTTTGAGAATGAAAAAAATGAACCCCCACCAGACATTCAAATAGCAAATGATAGTTTGGCGTAACGAATACGCCTTTATCTGACCTAGGCCAAAATTGCCTAGGTCTTCTTTTTTGTACTATCAGAAAGTATAAACTTGCGTTATATACTTTCTAAGCATAAGTGCAACTAGGTTGCCGCCTTCGCCAAAGGCTGCAAGAAGGCTAATTCGTGCGAAGACAGTGTCTTCGGGCGCCAGCCAAGTTTTCTTTATACGGGAGATGTAGGAGAGATGCCGGTAATAACATTTAGGATTTGAAGCTGGGCCATGAAATAAAAGGGGTGCAATATTTACCTAAATTTAACATATTCTTTACACAAAATGAATTGTAACGATTGTCACATTAAAATATAATACATGTAAATGTAACTAGTATTACAATTTGCTTAACATATTTTGAGGGACGTGATTGTTATCTAAGGTATAACAACTATGTTTTGTAGCTATTACAGAGAGGTTCAGCGTTAAACAAGGACGTTTATTACGAAATGTAACACTCTGCAAGTACAAAACTTTATATAGAGTCAGCTGAAACGTATGTGAAAGAGAAAAATTCAGTAAAACTTGAGTGCAAATTGAAAGGCAGGTTTAACAATGAAACGATTGAATGTCACAAAGTTGCCCCTGGTAATTATGTCACTTGTTCTGCTTGGTGCTACCATCACAGGCTGTGGCACTACTCCCAAGGTGGCCACCAATGTGCCCCCCGCCGCCACGCCATCTGCTTCGTCCAAGGAGCTAGTATTTTACTCTGCCCAAGGTTATGACGACCCTATGGGCAAGGCTTTTGAGGCTAAAACCGGGATTAAGGTTAAGCTGGTGGATGATTCTACGGGTCCCTTGGTAGCCAAGATCGAAGCAGAAAAGTCCAACTCCCACTGGGATGTGGCTTGGTTCGACGGTGATGCCACCATGCAGGCACTAGATAACGAAGGATTGTTACTTCAGGGCTGGACCCCAAAAGATGCATCTAACCTGACCCAGCTGGGGCAATCCCTAATTGCACCGAATAAATCCTACTATCCGGCCAGCACTACAGCTGCAGCGGCCATTGGAGTCAATACCAAACTGGTGTCTCCTTCTCAGTACCCCAAGGACTGGAGCGACCTGTTGGGTCCAATCTTCAAGAATTCTGTTGCCATGAACGACCCCAGCATATCTGGACCGACCTTCCCCTACGTGTCGGGCATGCTTCAACTCATGGGGGATGCTCAGGGTAAACAGTTCTATACTTCTTTGAAGGCCAACGGACTCAAGGTTTTCCCGACGAATGACAATACCCTGCAGGCACTAATGGCTGGGCAGGTCAAGGCGGTGACAATTCAGGACTCAGCTTTGGTGGAGGCGAAACAAAAGGGTGATCCCATCGAAATCATTTATCCCTCTTCAGGTGTCTTTACCTTGCCTGGTGTCATTGCCATTAATAAGAATGCCCCGGATATGGAGGCTGCCAAACAGTTCGTGGAATATGTGCTCTCTCAGGAGGGTCAAAAGGTTATGATCGATCCCAAGAATGGCGGTGGGGACTCCTACTTCAACCCAGTAATTACGGGCATTAAGCCCGATCCAGCCCGTCAGCAAAGCAGCATCAACTGGATCAAGGTCGACCCTATAAAAGCGGCACAAAACGAGAACGATATTAAGAAGTGGTTCCATGACACGATTACTCAATAAGCTGCGGGTGCCTCGATTGGGCGCCTTGCTGTACGGTCTTTTGGGGGCGGGGATCTTGGCAGTCCTGGTAGGCTATCCGCTGGTAGCCCTCTTGTTGCAGACGGTTTTACCCCATTTATTCAGTGTGCACATGAACCTAGAGCCATCGTTGGCTCCCTTGATGGCGGTCTTTGCTGATCGGACGAATCTCCTGGCGGTAGTCAATTCTATTCTTTTGGGTGTCGCAGGGACTGCTCTGGCTATGGTTCTGGGTACCTTGACCGCCTTCGCGGTAGAAGGTATGGACGGATATCGGCGGACCGTCTTGGACGGGCTGACTTGGCTGGTCTTCTTCCTACCTTCCTATGTTATCGCCCAAGGTTGGGTGGTTTTCATGCAGGATGGAGGTATTTTATCCCAATTTCTGGGGTTGCCCGTTGGTTGGTCAGCTTGGTTTTTTACTCGTCTAGGGGTTGTGTTGGTTATCGGTTTTAGTTTTTTCCCTTATGTGCATTTCAGCATGCAACAGGGTATCAGGAACGTAAACATTGACTTGGTGAATGCTGGTCGGCTGGCGGGGGCCAGCCGACTCCAAGTCTTCCTGAGGATTATTTTACCACTTCTGACGCCAGCTTGGCTGGCTGGTGGATCCATTGCCTTTGCCGAAGCGTTTGGTGATTTCGGCATTCCGGCCGCCGTGACGCCGCTGACCCATATACCGCTGCTCCCCTATCAGATATATGTTGCCATGGGCCAGGCCCCAGTGGACTATCCAATGGCCGCAGGTTTGTCTCTGCTGGTGATAATGGTTTCAGCGGGTGCCATCTTGCTGCAATTCTTCTGGATGAGGAGCAAAGAGTTTAGTATGGTTTCCTCCCGGCAAAGGTCAGTTTCGAGGGGGAAACCGCTGTTGACCGTCATGGCTTCCCTGGTGCTTTTCATTGCTTTAGTGATACCTCTCGGGTCTACCTTTATCGTTTCCCTGTGGAAAGTGTGGATGAAGGGCATAAGTCCTGGAAACTGGACCCTTGCCAATTATTTCAACGCCCTTGCCAGGGGCAACAAGGTCTGGAACTCCTTAGGACTTACTTTGCAATATGCGCTGATTGTGGCAGTGCTGACCATGATCTTAGGTGTTCTGGTGGCTTATCAGATGTCTTTTCAAAAGTCGGTGCTCAATTCCTTTCTCAACATTGTAACCATGTCCGTTATTGCTGTTCCTGGTATTGTCATGGGGGCGGCATTCATATTTGCCTGGAATGCCGTGTGGCTAAAGCCGTTGGATCTGGTTCTGTACGGTACGCCCGTCTGTTTGACCATGGCCTACATGGCTACTTACGTTCCTTATGCCATTCGCATGCAGATGGGTGCCATGGGTCAGTTCCCACCCAACCTTCTGAAAGCGGCTCGGGTGCAGGGGGCAGGCAACACCACAGTACTACGGAAAATCGTTTTTCCCCTCGTGGCAGGAACCGCTATTTCTACCTTTTTCATGGCCTTCACTAAGGTGGTCTTCGAACTTCCGGCGTCGAGCCTTCTTTATCCGCCGGGGAATCCAACTTTTTCTGTTATTGTTGAGCATACCTTCCAAAATTTTGATTGGTCCCTAGGTTCGGCCTTCACCGTCCTTGGTTTGGTGGTAGTGTTGGTTATGTTTAGTCTCGGACAATTTTTGATTAACGTTTACAGTCAGGGTTATGGAAGGCGACTGCAAAATAGTATCAGTCCTGAATTGACAGAGGAGCCGGTCCTAGTCGGAATAGGGGAGGTAACTACATGAACGTGATCCTGGAAGATGTAACTAAATACTACGGTAGTAAACTGGTGTTAGACCGGGTATCGCTCACGATTCCAGAAGGTGGTTTTGTGGCCTTGTTGGGTCCCTCGGGTTGTGGGAAAACCACGCTCCTGAATGCTTTGGCAGGTTTGACAAATATTGACGGTGGAACAATCAAGGCGGGTGGGGTTACTTGGTCAGCCAAAGGATATAACCTGGTTCCGGAGGAACGGAAGATCGGGATGGTATTTCAAGACTTTGCCCTTTGGCCACATATGAACGTCTTTGAAAATGTTGCTTTTAGCCTGCGCTTGAAGAAGCGCCCCTCCCGGGAGATTAAAGCGCAGGTCGCTGAAGCCTTGGCTACCGTGCAGATGAAAGGCTACGAGGGAAGTTATCCATACCAGTTGTCGGGGGGGCAGCGCCAGCGGGTAGCCTTTGCTCGGGCACTGGTAGTTCGCCCGTCCCTGTTGCTTATGGATGAGCCATTGTCGAGCCTAGATGCCCAGTTGCGAGAAAAGATGCGCTGGGAGATTATCCGAATTGTTTTGGGGGCAGGCATTACCACTGTTTATGTCACGCATGACCAAGCCGAGGCCTTAAGTCTGGCTGATCACGTAGTCTTATTGAACCAGGGTAGAATAGAACAAGCGGGTAGTCCTACCCAACTCTATCGCGAACCAGCTACGGTTTTTGCTGCCAATTTTTTAGGTTGTTCCAATTTACTAGAGGGGCGAGCCTTGGAAGTGCGCGGCGACTATTCTATGGTGCTTTGCCAAGGACTAAAAATCTATACTTCCGGGAAGTTGTCTCCGGGGCAAGAAGTCGAAATAATGATTCGTCCGGCCGACATAATGATCAATACTCAAAGTCAGGGTCCCGGTGCCTCACTTAAAGCTGTTATACTACAGCGTTCCTTCCAAGGGGTCAACTGGCAATACCGAGTAGCTTTAGAAGAAGCTTCTAATATTCAGCTCGAGGTCTGGAATACTCAAGAAATGGCAGTTGCGGATATTATTCAGTTATGGTTGCCGGCCGATCGTTGCCGGGCTTTAAGCGGCGTGCTGGAAAATTATCAATCAGAGTATAAATGTGCTAACCTATAACCTATATCTTGTACTTGTATCTTATGTCTATACCTTTATCTATCCATACACATACCATAAACTATTTATATTGTAACAATTGTAACTGTATTGTATAATATTATTTAAATGTAACAATTGTTACATTTAAATTTTTGTTTAGAACGAAAGGAGAATATTTATATGGTCTGGTCTTCGATCCTCCCGTCTTTTTTGGCTTCAATGGTTGAATTTGTTGAAGCTCTCACGATTGTGCTGGTTGTTGGGGTAACTATTAATTGGAAGAGCAGTCTGTTAGGCGCTAGCGCGGCCGCTCTGACGTTAGCAGTTTTGGTCGCTGCCTTTGGTTCCACCCTCGTTCTTTTTATTCCTATCGAGGTTCTGAGACTTGCAATCGGTCTTATCCTTATCCTCTTTGGCCTGCAGTGGCTCAAAAAAGCCTTGCTTCGTTATAGCGGTCTAAAAGCTATGCACGATGAAGCAGCGATTTATGAAGAGGAGATGCGAGAACTCAGAGCCCATGGGAAAATAGATCCCGGGAAGTTTAATGGTTTTGGATTCCTTACGTCCTATAAAAGTGTTCTCTTGGAGGGTCTGGAAGTGGCGTTTATTGTCATCACCTTTGGCTCTACAGCTTCTACTGATAAATTCAGTGGAATCTGGACGGCATCGGTGGGCGCTTCGTTGGCCTTGCTCATCGTCGTGATCCTGGGTCTGGTGATTCGTGGCCCTCTGACGAAGATTCCGGAAAATGCCCTGAAATTCTCCGTGGGTATTATGCTGGTAACCTTCGGTACGTTCTGGGCAGGAGAGGGTCTTGGTATTCAATGGCCATATGCTGATTTGTTCTTGTTTGTTTTGATAACCTTCTTCCTAGCCTTGAGCGCCAGTATTGTTAATTGGCTCAAACCTTATGGGATCAGACAGAGAAAATTAGCAGGTTTAGGAGGAAGCGGACAATGAATATCTTTAAAAAGATCTTCGATTTTTTCTGCGGGGACTGGAGGATTTTCTGGGGAATCGCCCTAACGGTTGCTCTAGTCGAACTTGCTAAGAGTTGGGCAGTTCCTATCCTAGTTATTGTCATTTTTTTGCTTGGTATTTCGTTAAGTTTGGGATTTTCTTTGAGGCGAGAAATTAAGAAGTAGTTGTTGGATCAAGCAGGTATCAGTTTCATTGGTGCATATGTTTGTCATGAAGGTTAATAAACCCTCAAGTACAGCGCAAAATAGCCCTCCGACGTCAATTTGCCGTTGGAGGGCTATTTTGCTGGTTGTATAGCCGGGTGCGAGCTTGCTGTGATACTTGTTCAGGATGGCGAGAACCATCCTGAACATTTTAAAGAATTAGTATGCGGCCAAGTCTCATCGTTCTCTCAGCTACTGAACTCGTTGAGCACCTATGTACGCATTCAACCAGTAAGAAGTAAATGTGTAAATTGCGACACCTTTGTGGGTAGTGGAACTGATGAATTGCGAGTTGCCAAGGTAGATTCCCACATGGCCAATCGTTCCGTTTCCAGCAAATGAGAAGAAGACCAAATCACCAGGTTGCAGGTTATTATAGGGCACAGCAGCGCCTATCTTAGCTTGATCTCGGCTGACGCGGGGAAGCTTAATCCCCTGGGAAGCAAAGACATATTGGGTGAAACCGGAACAGTCAAAACCAGCCGGGGTCGTTCCACCCCATAGATAAGACGTTCCAAGCAAATTTTTAGCTTCTGACACGATCCCACTATTTTTGGTGGAGCTTGTGCTAGGTGCTGAAGGAGTTTGCGTTTTCTCCAAGGCGTTTTGGGTCAAAGGACCCGCGATGCCATCGACCTGAAGGTGATCGTTTCCTTGAAAAGCCTCCACTGCCACCAATGTTTTAGGACCATAGATACCGTCTAACGTGCCGACTGAATATCCTAAATTGGCCAATTCACTTTGTAGTGTCAGGACGTAAGCGCCCCTTGAGCCCAATTTCAGGGTTGCAGCCTGGGCTACTGGAGCAAAAGCCATACTGCCCATGAGAACCAATGTGCCGATAACCAATAATTTGCGACGCGTCCAAATTAAGTACTTTGTAATTGTGTGTTTTTGCATTTGCGATCTCTCCCTAAATTAGATTTTGTTGAATAACTTGTAATGTTTTCAAACTCTCGCGCTTTAAAATGGGGACAAGCGCTGGGGCTATCATAACATCTGAAAACGTATAAAAAAAGTAGAGGTTGTTGGTTAAAATGCCATTTATATCCAGATTATATTTCGAACATAAGAACTAAAAAGCTGAGCTTTTTGCTCAGCTAATGTTGCGCTCAGAATGACAATTTTTTCTGGTTAGACTAAAATTTCAACATTTTTTCATCTTATTTTAATCTTCGAGTGGTAAAATAGCGCATCTTGGAAGTTGAACAATAACCTATGGTTGGTATAAACTGCTGGTTTTCTTCTTAAGGATGTTTGTCAATAACATTACATAATTCTAGCCAGCTATTGTTGTTAAAAGCGGGAAATAGATTAACAGAAAATAGCTGTGTTTTGTATACAAAGAAACCATATAACTAGGGAGTGAGGTGAATATTGTTGTCTAAGCACCGTACCATAATTATTGTTACTTCCTTAGTCCTACTCACGATAACCCTCTTCTTTTTGCCTTCACTGTCAACTGTTTTTCACTCCTCTAGTGCTCACATTTCTCTGGTAGAGTCCCCGTTCTCTGTAGCCAAGGCTTCCGACGCGGTAAAAGCGGATAGTAATACCCTTTCTTTATCCCAAAATACACAAGAAAACACCCTAAAAGAACAACCAAAGACCCAAAATCAAACTGTTCAAAGTTCCACCTACGCAAGCGAGGGCATACCCCCTACTCAACAGTTGTCATCTTCATCGATTGTCCAAGGACCGTCGGTGGATGTTGTATGGTCTGCACCGATTACCGAGAGAGCCGTTTTTATCACGATTGATGATGGCTGGTTCCCAAGCCAATCACTTTTACAGATGATGCAACAGGACCATTTTCCAGTAACTGCTTTTCTTATTCAACAAGCAGCGCAAGAGCATCCTGATTATTGGAGGGCTTTTGTGGCTGCAGGAGGAGATATTGAAAACCATACGCTTTCCCATCCCGATCTCACCAAGATTGCTCCAGCGGACTTGACTAACCAGCTGAGTACTCCCATGAATTATTTAGGTCAGTTTGCTGCTCCGCCGACACTCTTTCGTCCTCCTTATGGGGCTTTTAACTCCCTTGTTCAACAGGAAGTCTATCAGGCGGGGATGAAACATTTAGTCATGTGGAACGCTGTCATGAGTAAGGGAGTTCTCCAAACCTATAATGGCAAACCCATTCAACCAGGGTCTATTATTCTCCTACATTGGGAGCCGGGTCTAAGTACACAAATTAAGGATCTCATGGGCATCTTGCAGCAGGAACATCTGGGAATTGCTTCGCTGCCTGTAGCGCTTGCTCATCCTGAAAAGTTTCCGATAACGTGGTTAACACCAGAAAAAAACACTCAACCTGTCAATAGCGCCCCGCAACAACAACCAAGCTCTACCCAAGCGGATCCTGCTATCCCTTCGGATCAAGGCAATGGGGCTTAATTTCAGCTCCTGGTTACAAAAAAAATCTACAGCTAGAGCTCAAAAAGTTCTGGTTGTAGGTTTTTTTGTTTGACTGACGCAGCCAGCCCTTTCTCTACTCCTCAAGCGGGATCTCGTCTATTCTTGTCTTGGTCAGATAGATGACAATACTTAAAATCGTTGCCAGGAATATCGCACTGGTTCGCACTGTACCTAAATTAATGCCACCCGCATTGCTAGGCTGTGACAGGTAGTCGCCAAGTGAGGCACCAAAAGGACGGGTCAAGATATAGGCGATCCAGAAGGATAGACCTGAATTTAGCTTGAACCGGTAGTAGGCGATGGTCACAATCCCAATTAGTGCAGCAAATAAAAGTGCTGACTTCCAGTAACCTAAGCTGAGGCCCTCAGCTATGAGGTCACCAGCTGCTGTTCCAAGGGCAAATGTAAAGAGGATTGCCAACCAGTAGAACGCTTCACGCTTGGTCGTGAATATGGAGTGAATGGACAATGTTTTCTCACTCAGATACCAAGCCGCAAAGGTCACCAGCAGCGCGAACATAAAGATAAGGGTGGTAGTCTCCAGAGGGACCCCGAAATTGTCCGTTAGGTTGTCGGTGATCAGTGTGCCGACAACACTAATCAAGACCACTGCAAGCCAGTAGATCCTGGGTACGTACTTCTTCGAACTGAACTGAAAGAACAGCGTGACGAACAAGAGTCCGCCCATGACAAAGGTCGTGACAGTCAAGCCCAAGTTCAGATTTGTGTTCAGGAAGTCTGCGACCGTCTCGCCCACGGTTGTTGCCATGATCTTAATGAGCCAGAATAAGATCGTGACTTCTGGAACCTTGTTCAATATCTGCCAGACTGTGTTTGAGTGGACGTTACTTCATTAGAGATGGAATGATTTTTCCTATTAATATCCTGTTTCAATTATAAATCCTCCTTGTAATTTATTTATTATTTAGTCATATCCAAGTGTTGAATCTAAAGCCAGCTTTCCCACATAAGATTAAATAATGATGAAAGTATCATTAAAATTCCATTAAAAATGGAGCGCCTTTATAGTTTCAGAGACTATTTAACAGAAGCTTAATCGTAGGATAATATGACCTTTACAAAATAGGTCTAAAATAGATAAGGAATTGAGTGAATCAAGAGGTGGATTAAGCAACAAAATGAGGGAAACAAAGAATGTTTTAGAAAGGGGACTTATTCGAGTCGAACCGGAAATTCTAGGAGAAAAGACATCTTAGCTTTGGTTAGAATACCAAAGTCTACTCAGTAAGTAATGTGTGAGAAAAGTTTTCAGACAATATATTTTATTATTCTAAATTGGGAGGAATTTAATTGAAAAAACCTATATTATTTACAACACTCAGTATTGCAACGACAATCAGCTTATTGTTCGGCTCAAGCTTATATGCCTACGCTGCAAATGGACAAGCTAATGTAGTCCCAGTTTTAAGTGGGTTTGCAACTAAAGTATTTGCTCAAGGTACATCGTCAGTCATTAAACCAGACGATATAACGACAATAGGTGGAAACATTTTCGTTGGTTTTCAAGATGGAATAGGTTCTGATGGAAAAGCTGCTTCGACCGGGGAAACAAAGAGTACAGTTCAGGAATATGACCAGCAAGGAAATGCAATGGCCAGCTGGAAGATCACAGGAAAGTGTGATGGGCTTTCGGCAGATGTTGCCAATAACCGTTTGATAGCAACTGTCAATGAAGACGGAAATTCAAGCATGTATGTTATCACACCTTCAGCAGCTCAAGCAAAGCAGGTTCAGAATATTACCTTCATAGCAGCAGCAGGACAGACTTTACCTGCCGGGGGAACAGACAGTATAACCTTTCAAAATGGTAATATCTATATATCAGCTTCAGCACCTAGTGCAGATAGTAAAGGAAACTTCACCACAGCAGCTTTATTCCAGGCAGTCATAAATTCAGATAATACCGCGACTTTAACTCCTGTACTTATGGATAATGCTACCGCTAATGATGCGACTCCAGGTGCAGCAGCAGGAGCGACAGTAAAACTTAATCTATCAGATCCGGACTCGAACAATATAGTGCCTGCTGAAAGTACAAACTATGCAGGGCAAGTGGTACTTGATTCCCAAGGTGATTCGAAGCTGATCTTTATTAATAACATAGGAACAGCCAATCAAGTAAACACTTGTCTATCGATCGGGAATCAAGTAAATGATATAGAATGGGCAACAAGCACTCAGGGAACTTTATATGTTACAGATAATGCGGATAACAAGGTATATGCAATTACCGGTAATTTTACAAAAGGCACGGCTTTCGTTGCTTCACCTGGAGACTCTGGAGTAGGTGGTTTTGTAGGGACCATAGATTTATCATCAGGAACTATTAAACCTATTGCATTTGGGATGAAGAGTCCCGCAGGATTATTATTTGTGCCTCAAACCAAACCGTTAGTGACAGTCATAAAAGGATCTGTTGATGAGAGTATTCTACACCAACAGTATGGAGAAAAAATTTCAATAGCTTATGGGAGCCAAAATCAATTCGTTGGTAATGATAGAATTAGCACAAATAATCAATATCAGAACTATCTAAGTCCGTTTGGCCTTAAAGCTGATAATATCGGAAACTTGTGGAATGTAACAGGCTCTGCAGTTCAAGTACATACAAATTAGAATAAATAATCTGAAAAACCTATAATGGTCTCTATACTGGCTAGCGGAATTGGACCTCATCAGTTTTAAGTGACCTAGAGTTCAGCGAGGATTTCCTTCGCTGGGCTCTAATAATTTCTTTAACATTATTTTAATGTTCCTTTAAGGTTAAAGCGTTAAGATTAGTTTAGAAATGAGGAGATGATATATCACAAGATTGCTACGATTGGTAAAAACGGACAAGAACGAAGATATGAAAAGAAAGCAAGAGCGAAATTTGAAAGATTGGGAGGCAAGCTTAAATCATGACTTTTGTACAAACTCTTATCATTGCTATCGTCCAAGGTGTAACTGAATTGTTCCCGGTAAGCAGTGTAGCCCACAGTGTGCTTACCCCGTATGTCTTTAATTGGCATCTTGATCCTCAGTTTTTAAAGGACAACTTCTTACCTTATGTGGTCATGCTCCATTTAGGAACTGCGGTAGCCTTACTAGTATTTTTCCGAGATGAGTGGATAAGCATAGTCCGCTCAATTTTCAATTCCCGTAAACAAGACTCCTTACGTTTACTTATGTTGCTGCTTGTCGGAACCATTCCGGCTGCCCTAATCGGGTTCATTTTTGAAAAACGTCTTACT
>JARLHU010000015.1 GCA_031292095.1 Desulfosporosinus sp. | reverse complement strand
TTATCTGGTCTTTGCTGGGATCCGGATGAATATTCAACAGAGCCTTAGTTGCAATTATCATACCTGGTGTACAAAAACCACACTGTACCGCCCCTACGGCAAGAAAAGCTGCCTGTATCGGGTAGTTTTCCCTATTTTTGCTTAACCCCTCTATGGTTTCTACACTTTTTCCGGCTATGTTAATCACCTTAAAATGGCAAGATTTAGACGGCTGTCCATTAATCAGCACCATGCAGGTACCGCAATGATTGGTACTACATCCTTCTTTTGTGCCAGTAAGACCCATCTCATCCCGCAAAAACCGCAACAAGGTTGTCTCTGGCCCGACCCTAGCCTTTATTTCCTCACCGTTAAGAATAAAAGAAACAATTACTTTATCATCCACTTGATTCACCCTTTCAGATAAAAAATCCGTATACCTTTTCCCCGACCTATACATGCATGAAAGTTTCCCTTTGCACGACGTTCTATCTATTTCAGATTGGTTGCCTAAAATGTAAATACTTTGCATTCACTATACTACAAACTAGCTTTTCTTTCATCACCTCAAACCAGATCCTCCAAAATACGTTGGAGAAAAATTTCAATCTCAAACCAACGCATTACTCACTTACCACCATAAACGGCGTATTCCAAACAACCTCTATGTCTAAGCCCTCACCCTTTCGCTCACTCACCACAATCTTGTCAATCAACATAGCCAAATCCGCATGGGTTAGTTCCTTTTTATCAATGATCTCCTTCAAAACATCTAGTGCGCTTGCTACCTTTTCCTTCTCATTATCCCGAAGTTCCTGTACGCTCTCTGCTTCAATCAACTGGCGTTCTAACTTCTCAAGTTCAACACTTGATTCTTGTGTCATTTCCAAAAATAAATCTTCGTTTATTAATCCTTTCGCAAGTTGCCTCGAATAATTCTTTACCTCGCCTCTTTTTGCATGAATTGCAGTTTGCAACCTATCAATAACTTTTCCATTATCAAAGCTATGACGAATTCGTCATAGTGTCGACTATACCGAAAAAAGCACTATGCCGAAAAATATACTGGTTTCGCTTGTAAATGGGCGTTTCAGATTTGTTTCTCGGCATAGTGTTTATGTTGCCTCCTGCTTGGATATCCCTACTGTAAAATAGCGATGGATATATGTCCAAACTAAATTACAGGAGGTTTAATTATGGAGAAGAAAACCCCTTTGGAAAACAGTGTAGAAAAAGTTCTTGAAGAGCTTAGAAAGGCAGGTTATTGTCAATCCTCGATTCTTATTATCAACCGTGCATATAACAGACTATTAAAGTCTGCAGCTATCATGCAGACAGATACTTTTAATGAACCCATTCGTGAGTTCGGGAAATACCTTCAGTCGTCGGGATATTCTGATTCGTATGTCATTCCCAAAAAAGTCTGCCAAAAACAGAGTCGGACAATACCTCATTTTTTCACAAACGATGAAATCGTAAAGTTTTTTAACGTCTGCGACATGCTGCCCCCACGAAAGGGAAACATCGTCCGCCACCTTTTCCTCCCAATGCTCTATAGATTGCTATACTGCTGTGGAGTGAGAACATGTGAGGCCCGGCTGCTTATGAGGAAAAATGCGAACCTCCATATTGGCTATATCGATATATTCCATTCGAAAGGTCTAAAGGATCGTAGGGTGTTTCTTCCTGAAGACCTTAGGTCATTGTATATGAAATATGATGTTACAATAAACGATATATTTCCAGACAGAACGTATTTCTTCCCATCAAAATCAAATACTTGTTACCAATGTGGGGCCATAGGACGAAATTTTAATAAAATCTTGAAAGCTGCTGGCCTTGGCGAAAAGTTAGGTTCTAAAGCAAGAGCCTATGATTTTCGTTATCCATTTTGCTTTTTCGAACCTTAACAAATGGGTTGAGGAAGAAACTGATGTAAACTCCATGCTTCCGTATTTAATGCGTTACATGGGATATTCCTGTTTAGAAAGCACTTTTTACTATCTTCATCTTGTGCCCGAGTTTTTTGTAACTTTTTCCGAAAAGACAAAAGCGCTTGAAGGGCTCCTCCCGGAGGTGGGCTATGGCGAGGAAGAATAAAACTCAGAATGGGTCTGACTTTTGGCTTTATGCACGAAGCTTTCTTCATATATACCTGCCAAAGGTAAGAAACCTAAGCCAGAATACCATTGATTCCTATAAGCAGTCCATTACATACTATATTGACTACTTAAATAACCAATTGGGAATTGTTCGTAAGGATGTTGCGTTTGAGTGTCTAAACAGAAAAAATATTGAAAACTATCTCATCTGGATGAACGAAGTACAAAACCTGGCGGTTAAAACATGTAACCTTCGTTTGACTGCCCTTAAATCATTTATGGGATATTGTGCAGACGAAGACATTACTCTTGTTACCATTTTTAATGATGTATGTAGTGTTCGTGGAATGAAGGAACACAAGAAAGCTATATTGTATATGACGAATGAAGCAATTGAAGCAATACTTAAAACTCCAAGAACAGATACACAAAAGGGTAGGCGCAATCGCATAATGTTCATGATGTTCATGATGTTCATGATGTTCATAATGTTCATAATGTTGTATGATACAGTTGCCAGAGCTCAGGAACTTGTGGACATTACCCTACGTGATCTTCACATTGTCAATGTCAAGTCACCCTTTGTCACCCTGACTGGTAAAGGCAATAAAAGCCGCAATGTTCCATTGATGGAAAAAACCGTTGCTCACATCAACCTCTATCTTCAGCAGTTTCATCCGAATCCGAGTTCAGATGGTAAAGATCCGTTGTTCTTTTCATTGAGAGACGGGAAACCTCATGCTTTATCTACCGATTCGGTAAATTTACTTCTTGGCCATTATGCGGATCAGGCAAGATCTATCTGTCCTCAGATCCCGCAGCATGTTCATTGTCATTTAATTAGTAAATCAAGAGCTATGAGTTTATACCGACAAGGAATGCCTCTTACTGTCATAATGGAAATGCTAGGGCACGAAAATCTGTCAACCACATCCAACTTCTACGCTTTTGCAACATTAGACATGATTTACGAAGCCATGGAAAACAACTCCTGAAGCAGTGGCAGAAGCTCCAATTTGGAAAATCAAAGATATTAGAGACCTGCTTTATAGCCTTGACGAAGGGTATCCTCTAAACAAGGTCGGTTCTCATTAAAGTAACATTCAGCGTGTACAATCGTGCGTGTGAAGCTATCGAGGATGGCGACGAGACGTAGCCTCCGGTTCTTGTCTTGCACTTCATCATGAAGATAGGGGCCATCCCAGACATCGCAAATCCATAAAACATGAGCGCCTTCCACACTTAAGAGTCGATAACGCTTTTTAATGATTCGTTTAAGTGC
This sequence comes from Desulfosporosinus sp., assembly GCA_031292095.1. GTDB lineage: Bacteria > Bacillota > Desulfitobacteriia > Desulfitobacteriales > Desulfitobacteriaceae > Desulfosporosinus. The sequence continues at coordinate 1,698 of JARLHU010000015.1, read as the reverse complement.
CGGGCGATCTTTCCCTAACCGTCGGAAATGGCGATTGAGCGTACTCACACACATAAGCTCAGCTCCTGGGATGGATTGTGAGCGCAGGATATCGATGAGACTATCGGCTGAAAGCTCAGGCTGGGCCAGTCGCAAGTTTACAGTTTCCGTTAGGGCCACGGATGGAAATGCCTTGAGGGATCCCTACTCTTTACGAACCTTTGGTTTTAACCCTTCCAAACCAAACTTCTGGTAATGACTCAAATACCTCTCAATGGTACGTTTCCCTAAATGGATGAGTCGATTCTTTGCATCTAGGTGCATTTGGCTTGTAAGTTCCTCGATCAGATTGCTTTGGGCGCCACGAGGTAATGAGCGATTCAGCAACGGAGCAATCACTTCATAGCGAAGCAAAGCAATCCGGGAACGCTCGTCGTCTAGTTTTTTCATACATTTTCTCCTCCTGATCGGTTTAATTTGAGGTATTTCCCTCTTAGAACCATCATGAGACAAATCAGGAGCTTTGGCGATGACCAAGGTTTGTGTAAATATCCCCCCGAAGTGCGAGAATTATCCAGGTGTCGACTTGGCGTTCACCCGGGATTTGGCGTTTCCCAGAGGAGCCCCCCACAAATCCCAGCTTCCTTCGCTAAAGAGGTTACAGAGACCTATCAATCGGTGTGACCGAGGAAAACAAATCCACTCCGCGTAACGTCTTAACCAGGCGAGAAGAAGCTGCGTTATCCTCCAATCGACCCTTGAGACGATGGGCAAGCTTTCATATCCAATCACACATAGAATACGCCCAATGACCTTGCCCCACAGTTGCACGCCTTGTTCCAGCGTCAAGTTAACCCATCGAGAGATTGTTCTTGGATCGTAGCCGATCGTTGCTCCAAGTTCTTTAAAACTCATTCCTTGGAGGTGTTTATGAGCACAAATTCATGGGTTTCCAGCGCTTCACGCTGGTAGGGTAGCACAAATTCGGGCCAATAACTAATCGTCTCATGGCACTCTTTACAATAGGCCTGGTTGATCTCTAGCTTCACTTCGTTAACGTGATCAGGTAAAAAAACACGTTCCCAATGGTTATTCCAATAGGGCGTATGCCCTGGATTATTGAGACATGTCGGGATCACTGGAAGAAAATCCTTCGGATTTTCCTGATACCTCTTGTAATCTTCGCAGGGAATTGTTATTCTCATCTTGTACTGGACTTCCAGTCACCTTGTGAAATGGCATCGGGAGAAGGGCGGCCAAACTCTTTACTCCCATGCCTACGAAGATGAAGAAGCCATCTCCTTGTAATCTTTTATACGAGATGGTTTCTGTTTTTATCGTCATCATTCCTGCTTTATCTTGGTTTTCCATACCGCCTTCGGCGTTAATCTTGTGGCCGCCTACTATCGTAGGCGGCCACAGGAACGTTTCTTTTAAATATATTTTTTACAACATTATCTAAAAGAATGTAATTACATCTAACGTTGTGTAGATGTGCCTCAGGGTGGGCTTTACGTAATCTTTAATTATGGGATCCGATGGTCATAGAACAAAATCAGAGACAAAAAAGGGGGTGGTGTGAATGATGGTAAATATTGAACCTAATATTTATTTAGTATTTGGTATTCCTATTATTTTTGCAATATTTTTGACTATCGATTATTATCGTTCTCGTTCACGATCAAGTGGAAAATCGGTGATAAGAAAAACCGAGGCTGC
>JARLHU010000106.1 GCA_031292095.1 Desulfosporosinus sp. | reverse complement strand
GGCAGTGTGACAACTACCGGCGGTGTGACAACTACCGGCAGTGTGACAACTACCGGCGGTGTGACAACTACCGGCAGTGTGACAACTACCGGCGGTGTGACAACTACCGGCAGTGTGACAACTACCGAGTGTCCGCCCCCGTTGCCATGGCCACCGCTTGTCGAAAATGGAATGTCATCGTTAGTAATCGTTACAGTTTTGATATCGCCGGAGGTTAAAGTGATATTGCCATTAAAATCACTATCCCCGCTATAACTTTCAGTATATCCAGCAGAAGCGTCCTCGCCGACTACATAAGTACCAGCAGCCAACGTGTAGGTAGTTCCAGGTGATTCAACACCAGGTGCTGGACTTTGGGCAACGTCAATACCAGATGTCTTTACGTGCAGGTTGAAGTTAGCAGCAACTTCTGAACGACCATTATCATTAATAACATGCTTAATTACATGAAGGATGGCGGGGGCAGGAGTGACCGGTGGGACAACTAATAGAATGTCATCGTTAGTAATCGTTACCGTTTTAATGTCACCGGAGGCTAAAGTGATATTGCCATTAGAATCACTATCCCCGCTATAACTTTCGGTATATCCAGTAGAAGTGTCCTCGCTGACTACATAAGTACCAGCAGCCAACGTGTAGGTAGTTCCAGGTGATTCAACACCAGGTGCTGGACTTTGGGCAACGTCAATACCAGATGTCTTTACGTGCAGGTTGAAGTTAGCAGCAACTTCTGTGCCACCATTATCATTAATAACATGCTTATTTACATGAAGGGTGGCGGTGGTCGGTGTGGTCGCACAAATCACATTTGTGATAATATTGTTGTCTAGCGTGACCGCGCCATTCCGTGCCAACAACTGTCCTTTCACAGTCGCACCGGTAGTCGCAGTGATGGATTCCATTGCAAAGACGTGTCCCTCGAAATGAGAGTTTGTTCCTAAGGTCGCGGAGCTCCCGACCTTCCAATAGGTTTGGCAGGGCAGAGCATTATTGATGAGGTTAATATTACTGCCCGATGCTGTGATGAGTGTGGAGGCAGTCTGAAATACGAAGATGCCATTGGGGTCGCCTTGGGCGTCGAGCGTGAGCGTGCCCGTTATCTGGAAAGTGCCGTCGGCTGAATTGTAAATGCCAGGAGTCAAGGTAGTCCCACCAAGCTCAGAGGGAATGCGAGTGACAGGTATCCTTCCTGCGGCATCATTATAGGCAATTACGAGGTCGTCCTTGGCTACACTTGCGCTAGCATCAGCTAGGTGTATAGCCCCACTCGTTGTTACGCTCGCCTGCCCTGTGAACGCACTACCTGGAGATAGCCCAATATCTCCGCCAGCATTTCCGCTGATGGTGGTCGTTCCAGTATTGGTGATTGCCGAGCCCGCCAAAACCGCAAATGTGGAGGTTGTTCCGAGGTTTACTATCGGTTGGGCAGCCATGCTCATTGTAGGTACCGCCATCATAATTACCAGTAATAGTATTAGCATTAATGATATAAATTGCATTTTATGAAGTATTATTTTCATAAATTCATTCAATCCTCTTCTCTTCAAATTTATCTCATAATGCTTTAATAATATATGTAAATAAATCTTTCTACATTTCCTTCCTTTATTAAGGTTGCACATTCTTTATGCCAGCTTAATCCCCGTTTACAAGTTGTTACTACAATACCATAAACTTATTTCTTTTCTATTTCTTTTCTATTTCTTTTCTGTAGTAATCTTTTATCCTCTTTTTCCTCCACTCTCATCCCGCTCATCAGACTCAAAAACAAAATGCGTTGGTGTGAGAGTTTCATCTTAACCAACGCATTAAATATTTCTTCATCAAATTCTAAGGCCAAAAAACTTACATTGAAGTAACGCCGACGTGCGTGGTGTGCACGATTAGTCTGTATAGCAAACAAGTTGAGTGCTTAAAATGACGGTTTAGCAAATACTTGACATTTTATGATTATATGTATGAGCATAGGAATCATTAACCATGTGTGTGCGAACCGCCCTAATTATTTTAATTATTCGGCAGTTGAGATATCTCTTTAACCCTTTCTGGTTTTAGCCGAAGAGTATACATAGTCGTATAGGCTTAATTTATTTCTACTCACTAAAAGGCAATGTTAAATATAAAAGTGAAGCACCCTGTACAGTAAATACCTGACACGTCTATATTGCGCCAGTACCTACCCCACGGGATGCCTATTACTACCTATCGCTTTTAGTGTTATTAAAATAGTCTGCGATGCCACTCAATATTGCAGTAGCAATATTCTGCCTGAAAGCAGCACTACCTAACTTTACCTCTTCAGCAGGATTTGAGATAAATGCTGCTTCTGTTAGTATTGCAGGTATATTGGTATATTTTATCACATAGAACGGAGCTTCATTAACGCCCCTATCTGATGTACCCAAGTATTTTATCAGCTCATCTTGCACATTGTCAGCAAGTTGTTGACTCTTGTCTGATTGAGGATTGTCTGCACTATAATAAGTAGCTGTTCCCGACACAGCTGGATTAGTGAACGAATTATTATGGATACTTACAAATATATCTGCTTTTGCATTATTGGCTAAGTCAACTCTATCTTGTAAATCATTCATAGTAGTAAAGTTTGCGCTTGCTGGCGAACTATCTGTAGTTCTAGTCATGACTACGTTTGCTCCGTCCGACTTCAAGTCACTTTCAAGCAATAGCGCAATAGCTAAAGTATTATCTTTTTCCATAGTGCCTGATGGACCTAAAGCACCTGTATCTGGAGTTCCGTGACCAGAGTCTATCACAATCGTTTTTCCTGTTAACACTGGATCTGCAACTGTTGTCGGGACTGTTGGAACTGTTGGAACTGTTGGAACTGCCGGAACTGTAGGAACTGCTGGATCAGTAGATATAGTTTTAATTGTTAAGTATTGCCCATAAACCCACCCAGTTTGACTGTTGTATGTCACATTGTACCAATTATTTGTATCGCTAGAAATTACATCTACTTGTGAATTAGAAGGAATTGATGTAACGACAACTGCGTTAGTGTTTGCCGATACTCTAAGATTAAGTGACGTGGCCGCAGTTATAATTCCAACAATTTTCTGTCCAGCTACGGGTACTACTGGTGTAACGGTCACAGGGATTGGTACTGCAGGTGGTACTGGTGCAACTATAGCTGCTATTGAGCTGCTATTAGCAACGGATACAACAGCGGTTCCTCCTAGTATATAAGCAGTAGCACTAGTTTTAGCGGCTCTTGACGTTAAAATAGAGTAGATTTGAGTAGGAATACCTTGCGATGTCGTTATTAACAACGGTGCCTTACTTTTTGAAGCCAATACAGTACCTACCATAGCATCCGGGAAATTCTCGCCCGAAGCCATATAAATATCTTCTGAGGTATAGGAATCCTTTGAATAGTCGTATATTTTTGCCGAGGTGTCGTACCTATCAACCCCGCCTAATCTCGTTTCTATAGATATCCCGTTACTTGTGAGTAAGCTAGTAGGCACCACTACTTCTCCTCCAACGACTATTACATGGGATGGTTTCTGTGTTTTGAAATAGTTTACAACAGAATCAGTAAGTGTGTTAGTTATTAAAATTATAGGTATCTGGCGAATCCCTGCAAAAGATGCGCTAGCTAGTGCATCGGGGAAATTATCACCATTCGCAACTATAACCGAGTCACTTTTAATCCTTAGTGCTATCAGGGTAGATGTTTCGTATCGATCGCTACCTCCAACGCGTTCATAGGGGAGCTTAAGTTCATCCAGGTTTTTTTCTATTGCTGAAGTAAGACATCCTTTTCCACCGAGCAGAATAACCTTCGTCGCTTTCAGACGCTGTAATTCTGATATGACACGTGAATCCAAGGATGTCCCCGCAGTCAGTAATATTGGGGCATTCAAATTAACCGCTAAGGGCGTGGCCGCTATTGCGTCAGGGTAATCGTTTGACTCGTCCAAAATAACAGTATCCGCCGAGCTCCAACCCTTATTCGATGCGGCAATTGATGTATCTATTCTATCATTTCCGGCTAGTCGTTGAACCGAATATACAGAAGTATCTGCATATGTGATTTGTGGATTTGCCAAAATTGCCACTGCAATAGCTATTAGTATTAGTATCTTCTTCAACGGGTTCACCCAACCTTATAATTTTATTCACTGTTTGAATTTTAAGAAATAGAGGCTCGTTCTCATCATTTTTGAAACCGACACCTCCTATAATTTGGAGTAATTAGTTTTTTAATGGTAAATTATAGGCTATTTCATATTAATAATCTACTACATTTTTGGGCAAAGGATATGTTGTTCATATGGAGAAAGTGTGTGATCTTTGTGAACAGTTTGTCAGGAAACCTTAACTTTCATTTTATAATTGACCACGATCCGCCCTTGGTCACATTCTTTTAATTTTTATCTTTAAAACCAATAATTCCTTAAAGATATCCATAGCACTTTCTATTTTTACACACCTGTTTTAGTACTTTTATTTCCATTTAAGTAGTGAGATCGATGTTTCCCCTGATCCCCTCCACTACCATTTCTTGATAATAGCCACCCTTTTCCATCAGTTCGGCGTGGCTGCCCGTTTCAACAATTTCACCTTTTTTCAAGACGATGATCTTATCGGCATTCCGAATGGTGGAAAGCCGGTGAGCGATAATTAAGGTGGTCCTGTCTTTGGCCATATTTTCGATAGCTTTTTGAATCAGAACCTCGGTCTGGGTGTCGATATTGGCGGTGGCTTCATCCAAAACAATGACGGAAGGGTTGTGCGCCACCGCCCTGGCAAAGGAAAGCAGCTGCCTCTGACCTGCGGAAAGAGTACTTCCCCTTTCCATAACCAGCTCGTTGATTTTCCCGGGGAGACCGTCAACAAACTCTTTGGCGTAAGAGGTTTTTAGTGCCTCCTCTATTACAGCACCGTCAATGTCGTCATTGAGCGAAACATTTTTTCCGATCGTTTCAGAGAACAGAAACACATCCTGAAGCACTACGGCGATGTTTCGTCTCAGGTCTCTTTTTTTGATGTTGTTGATGTTGATTCCGTCAATCAAGATCTCGCCCTTCTGAATCGGATAGAACCCACTGACAAGACTGATGATGGTGGTCTTGCCCGCGCCGGTCTGGCCGACAAAAGCGGCCATTTGCCCTTTTTCTACGGTGAAGCTGATGTCTCTTAGAATCCAGTCCTTGTCGTTGTACGCAAACCAGACGTTTTTAAATTCTATTTTCCCCTGGATCTGCTCCATGGCAAGCCCCGCGTTCAGATCCTCCAGATTATCTTGTTGGTCCAGCAATTCGAAAATTCTGTCCGCTGAAACGAAGGCCGATTGAATGGAGGTATAATTGTCGGCAAGGTCCGAGATAGGGGTGAAGAACTGCTTGATATAGGTCGTGAAGGCGTAAAGTACGCCAATTTGAAGAGTTTGGCTCCCGATTTTGCCCATGCCGTACCAGATCAAGATAGCAACAGTCAGGCTTTGAAATACGTCCGACATCGGCTTCAAAAAACTGTTCATCCATACCTGGAAGGACGTAACTTTGTAATATTCTTCGTTTAGTTTCGCAAACTCTTGTTTCTTCTCTTTTTCTCCATGGAAAAACTGGATCAACTTCATGCCGGAGATGTTCTCGGCCATAAAGCCGTTGATTTTCCCGACCAGGCTCTTCATGATTCGGAAATTCCGTTTGATCTTTGTCCGCAGGAGAAAAATAGCCGCGAACATGACAGGAATTACGGAAAAGGAAACTAAAGCCAGCCGAGCATCCATCAGGAACATGGCGCCGATGATGCCCAGAATCAGAAAGACATCCTGAAAAAGACTGATGAGCACATCTGTGTACAATTCGCTCAAAGCTTCCACGTCATTGGTAGCCCTGGTGATCAAATTGCCCGAGGACGTCTTATCCAGATACCAGAGTGGCAGTAGCTGAATGGTTGCAAAGACGCGGCTCCGGAGGCTCCTCATGATTTCCTGACCGGCCTTGTTGATTAGATTAACCTGGGCAACCGCGAAAAATCCGCTGAAGGCCACGACAATAAAATACAGTATGCCCATCGAGGTCAGCGAAAAGAGCCCGCTTTGAGCTAGATGCTTTGTCAAGAAATCGTCGATCACGATCTTGAGAATATAGGGCTTGGCAAGCTGGGCGCCGTTGACAAGTAACACACAGATTGACGCCAGCACAATCCTTTTCCAGTGCGGGAGGTTCAGCAGTAACAGCCTTTTAAAATTATGATTTTTAACAGGCTTGGTTTCCCGGCCTCTTTTCGCCCTTGAATTGAAAATCGTAGATCTCACTGTACAGCCCTCCTTGCTCCAGCAGTTCCAAATGGGTCCCTCGCTCGGAGATCCTGCCTTGGTCGAGGACTATGATTTCATCGGCCTCCATGACCGCGGAGATTCTGCTGGCAATAATCAGGGTGGTTTTATTTTTTCTCACCTTCCGCAGGTTGAGCAGGATTTCCGCTTCCGTGACAGTATCTACCGCGGAAAGAGCGTCGTCCAGCACTAGGACTTCAGGATCTTTAATGAGCGCCCTGGCGATGGAAACCCTCTGCTTCTGCCCCCCTGAGATGTTAACGCCCCGTTCTCCCAGAATCGTTTCAAAACCGTTAGGCAGCTCCATGATGTTTTGATGGACGCAGCTGTCCTGCGCGGCACGTTCCACATCGTCATCGGAATAGCTGTCTTTAAAAAACCGAATGTTCTCGGCTATCGACGCGCTGAACAAAAAGTTATCCTGCGGAACAAACCCAAAGCCGCTTCTCAGCGCTTTCAACTTGAAATCGTTGAGGTCATTTTCGCCAATAACTATTTTTCCTCGATCGACGTTATACATTTTTAACAGCAAGTTGACGAGTGTGCTTTTCCCCGAACCCGTTTTCCCGATGATGCCTAAGGTATGACCTTGAGGAATTTCAAGGCTGATATCGCTCAAGGCTTCTTTTTCGGCTTCGGGATAAGAAAAAGACAGGGCGTTGATGGTTATGGAGTATTGCTCTGGAAATCTCGCTATGGAACCACCTTCTTTGACCTTGGGTTTCACATTAAATATCTCATTCAATCTGCCGAGAGACGCCATGCCCCTTTGAATAATCGTGATCACCTGGCCGATTGAGATGACAGGCGCCAGTATAATCGTCAGGTAGCCGTTAAAGGCGACAAAGTCCCCGAGGGAGATGCTCCCTTTCAGAACCATATTACCCCCCCAGATCAGGTTAAAGACAAAACTGACGGTGAAACACAATTCGATCGCGGGGGCCAAATAAGCGGAAACCCTGACCATGCTCATATTGGCCTCCACCATCTGATCGTTCAGCTTCTGAAACCTTTCGACCTCTTTGTCTTCCTGCACGTAGGCCTTGATCACGCGGATACCGGTGATGTTTTCATTGACTCGGTCGGAGATGGCAGCAAAGGTCTTCTGCACTTTTCTAAAACGCTTTTTGACAATCCTGCCGATGTAAAACATAAAGAAAACAATCAAGGGAATCGGGAACAGCGCGAAAAGGGTAAACTGCCAGTTAATCGTTTGCACCATTTCGTAAATGGAAATCACACAAACCACGATTCCATTGATAGCCAGCGCGGCAGCGGGGCCGAAGGTTTGCCGCACGGCATTGATATCATTAATGGCATAAGCGATCAAGTCACCGGTTTTCCTGTGGCTGTAAAATTCGGGAGAGAGCCTTTGAAACTGGTCGAAAAGTTTTTCCCTCAATAAACATTCCAGGCTGCGCCCTTTTCCGATGACTAAATTCCGCCAGGCGAAGGTGCATACGAACGTGCCGGCGGCAATGAGCAGAATGTAGGCAATATTGACATACACGGCGTTCGGCTGAAAGCCATTTGTTTTCAAAATATCAACAGTATTTCCCAGCACCTTTGGGAAAAGAGTTTGGATGTAAGACGAGAGAAGCATAAATAGAATGCCGATGATATAGGAAAACTTGTGATCTTTCATAAAACCGATGATTATTTTTTTGCCCATCCAGTGCCCCTCCCTTGCTTATAGTGAAGGCTGCCTTACTAAATGGCCTTTACAGAGTCCCTTTCAACAAGCGTATTGTTGATCAGGATAGTTTCATAAGGCTTAGTGGGCTCCTCGATCCTTTTTAAAAGCAGTTCGACCGCGCATTCACAGGCATAATCGATGTACATTTCCAAAGTTGTCAGCGCGGGGATGCTAAGTGAAGCCATCTCCGTATTTCCGCTGCCTATTACCGATAAATCCTCCGGTACTCTAATCCCTGTTTCATACAAATATTTGATTAGCTTGATCGCCGTATAATCCCACTGGCAGATGATCGCGGTGGGGCCCACATTGCTCTGGATCAGTTCATTCACTTTTTCTTCAAAGCTTCCCTCGGCATAAATAAAGAAATTATCTCTCACCGACAAAGCATGGTCTTCTAAAGCTAATTCGATGCCAAGTGCCTTTTCTTTATTAATATAGGCGCTGCTGCTGCCTATAAAACCGATTTTTTTGTGTCCCTTTTTAATCAGGTATTCACATTGCTTATAGCCGCTGTTATTGAAGTTATACCAGACACTGTCGCAGTCAAGGGATGGCGAGTAACCCGTATAAAACACCAGATTTTTTACTTTCGAGGCGACAAATCCTACATAACTGTTTTCAAATCCTCCGATAAAAATAACGCCGTCAAAGCCGGTGCCCTTCGTCACTTTATTCGGAAGATACAGTTTTTCCTGTCGACTCTTATCCACAAATTCAATATCATACTCGCAGCCCATCGTTTGCAGTGCTTTTTCAATGCCCTGAATCTTGCAGCTGTAATTGCTGCTGTCTTGGATAAAGGGTTTTTGATGAAGTACCAGTATTTTTTTATCGCCTGAGTTCCTGGGTCTTAAATATCCCATTTCACTTGCTTTCATTAAAATCGTGCTTCTTAATTTTTCACTGACTCCATCCTGCCCTGAAAGGGCTCTGCTGACTGAAATATTGGAAATTGCCAGGGCTTTTGCAATATCGGACATCGTTGTCTTCTCAGAATTCATAATTCCCCCCCTAAACTAGTTATAGCATATCACATAACGTTAATTACATCACAATTTTATCGTTATATTATCGTTAATAATTTGATGTTAGTATCGTTATATGAAGTGGTTTACAGAGATGCTCACAAGGCAGAACAAAACAGACACCAACAACAAACCAGGATATTCCCCGAACTGAGAGGTAACATCCCGGTTTGCTATTGGTGTTTTCCCAAGGGACACCCCTTTGGCACACGATTAATATTTATTTTTTCTTTTATGTTTCACTTTTTCATTCCCAACAAACACTGTGAGAAAAGTCGGTCGTTAAATCAGAACTTTATGAAATGATTTCTTTAATGCTTCTATAAAGTTATTACATGTTTCAGCATTTAACTCTAAAAGAGAAAGATAAGGGTTTAAATCCTCAAGCTCTACCAGTAAGAGTTCTCCATTTTCATAATAATTTCTTCCTTTTGCTTTATAGTATAAGTCTGTTATAAATAATATTGTTTTCATTAAATATTTCCTCCTTGTAAGTTAGTTCTACCTTAGATTTTTATCATTCCCCAATTTGTATGTCGCTTCAACAAAAAACAAAAAGGCCAGACCGTCAAACGATCTGGCAAATAATTACAGCTGGTGGCCTTGCGCACTAACGCTCTAAGCCTATATCCTACAAATTATGCGACACACTTCTATTTTAGGATTAATAATTTTCTTTTCTCACTTCAAAGAAGCTTTGTGGATGTGCGCAAACAGGGCAACGTTCAGGTGTTTTTTTACCCATTACAAGATGTCCGCAGTTACGGCATTCCCACATTGTTTCATCTGCTTTTTCAAACATCTTTTTCATTTCTATATTGTTAAGCAGTGCACGATATCTTTCCTCGTGAGCCTTCTCAATTTTTGCAACCATTCTGAACTGTGCAGCAAGAGTAGTAAAACCTTCTTCCTCTGCGTCTTTAGCAAAGCCTTCGTACATATCAGTCCACTCGTAGTTTTCACCTTCGGCAGCATGAAGCAAATTAGCCTCTGTATCTCCAAACTCACCAAGGGCCTTAAACCAAAGTTTTGCGTGCTCCTTTTCATTGTTTGCAGTTGCTTCAAAAATTGCAGCAATCTGCTCATAACCTTCCTTTTTTGCAACAGATGCAAAGTAGGTATATTTGTTTCTGGCCTGTGATTCGCCTGCAAATGCTGCCGCTAAGTTTTTCTCTGTTTTTGTTCCTTTGATGTTCATAGTAACCTCTCCTTTATTTTCATTGTTTGCTTTTATTCTTTTAAGTTGCTTCAATAGCCTTTCTACCGTTTCCACAGGGAAGTCCTTTGGTGGGTTTTGGGTCATAGATTCTAGTAAGATTCTCACTTCGTCACTCTGTGGGAGCATATATCCAGATTCTCTGATTAAATCTTCAGCCATAAGTCTATTGGATTTTGATATTGCCTCAGCTAATTGACGAGTGACTACATTATCACTTGATTTAGCAATGTCAGCAGCAATTCTTTCCTGCTCAACTTTGCTTTTAACTAATGTGCGCAAAGCATTAACTACATTATCAGTCTTTGGTTGCTGCGGAGGATATTCGTCAGGAAGCAGTGAAATTGCTCCAGATGGACAAGCATCTACACACTTTCTACAACCTTTTATACATTTATTTACATCAATAATACTATTTTCAGTATCCGTTGCTCCTGTCGGACATACATAAAGGCACATACAGTCTTTTGTACATAATCTAATGTTTCTTACTGCTGGCATAGTTTTATCTCCTTCCTATTTGCGAAATTTTGTAATTAGGCACTTTGCATACTGGACAGATTTCTGGCAGGTCATTACCTACATATACAAAACCACAAATGTCACAAACATAAATCTTTGTATTCTCAAGCATTGTATCGCCTTCTTTGGCATATCTTTCAAGGAGGGCGTTTATCATTCTGCTTACCTTTTCGCTCCATACTAGTGCTCTTAAGGCACCTCTGTCTGCTTTTGTTGCCGCTACTGCATTTGCTTTAGTAAGACTTTCTGCTAAATCATAATTTAGAGCCTTTGCAACATCATCGAGATCTTTTCCACTTTGTGAAATAACCTTACTTTTGTAATAATCAGCGAGCTGATAAAACAAATCTAGTTCTTCTGTCAGATGCTGTTTCTCACAACCCTTTGCAAGGTTGGAGCACAATGCACTGAGTTCACCTGCCGTAAGTTCTCTTAAATTATCAAAGTGTACGTCTTCCAGAGTTGTGGGAGTATCAAGAGTACTATTTTCTTTCAGTTCCTCAAACACTGTTTTTGCTGAGCCGCACCAAGGACAGATAAAATCTTGGGGAATATCCTCCCACTTTGTCCCTGGAACAATTCCTTTATCCGGCAAGCCCATGGCTTCATCATATGTATAACCGCAGATTGAGCATTTGAATTTCCTCATTTGCCTTCCTCCTTTTTACATTCATCGCAAATATATCTCAAATTTAAGTCATACCCCAGAATTAGAATAACCGCTTTCCATGGAGTTCCGAGCCTTGAATATCCTCCCACAATTGGACCTAAAATTGAAAAGTAGTGCCGCATGTTTCCATATGATAGAATAGTTCCAGCCTTTTTACAGTCAAACTCCATCTAAAATATTCCACATCTTTTCCTCGTTTCCTCCTTAGAATTAAAAATAAACCCTACAAAAATCCAGAGCGTTTTGATTTAAAAACGTCTCTGGCAGTTCCATTTTATATGCTTTTTCACTGATTACTTTTTCGAAATTTCTTCTAACGTTATTCTTAGCTTTGCTTAGTACAATTTTCTTATAACAAGCACCTAGGCGTTCACACGAATACCCTCCAATTTATCCTGTAAAAAGGGATTACCCCAATTATATAAATTCTTCTTTGTACAGACTGTTTTTAAGCAAATCAAAGCAATCATTCATTTCCTGAACCAAGACGTCGTAATCAATTTCCTGCTGATGGGTCGCCGTTGACCGAATAGGTTGAAGTAAATATAACATCAACCTATTCGGTCAATAATTTGATTAAAAGTATTCTCTTGCCTCTCACCTTTCATCAATTGCTTCATAAGGCGACTACATAATTGTAATTCAAGCATATTGGTCACACTTCCATAATTCTATTGCTGTCCTTCTAGGAAAATTGCGAATGCATGATATCGCACCCTGCTCATAATAATTTTTGTTAAATAACTGTATCCTTTGATATTAATTTCCAGTGTTAAACACCGCCATAAGGACAAGATAAAGACAGTTAATTAACATATCAACAAAAAAAAATCACAATTGAAGGAGGGCAACCAACATGTCAGGAGAAAGAAACACTAATACACCAGCAGCTCAAGGAGCTTCACAACAATTGGATCAATTCAAGTATGAAGTAGCTAACGAAATGGGCCTTCAACTCGGGGGTGACCGCACAAGCCGTGAAAACGGTTCTGTCGGTGGTCAGATGACTAAACGGATGATTCAATTTGCAGAGGAACACCTTAAAGGCGGTAGCAAAATATAATTAAGGTTAATACGGCAGATCGAAAAGAGGAATATCAATTGATATCCCTCTTTTCGTGTAAAAACCCTTAAGTAGGACCTAAGTATACTTGATAATTGAATGCAAAATATCCCCTTAACTTACGTCGGAGGAAAGATCTTTTAGTGGTTAGGTAAGATCATTACGTGCTCTTATAAATATAGCCTTTCAACGCCGCAAGAGATTTTGCTAGCGGCGCTTTTATTTGCCACTTCAATATCTCCTAAAACGAGTTCTTCATAAGTTACTAAATTTCTCCAACGAGAAAAAATGAGGCGGTAATCCCGTAAGGATCACTGCCTCATTATCATAAAATTGATGTTCCATCACATTTTTATAGATTCAAAGTAGTAGCATTTTGAGTACCATTGTTTTTCCTTGTTTGGCTCTGCCGTGTCCGACTAAGTATATTCTGAACTTGCTGAGTAAGCTTAGACTCCCTGGTTGTCGCTTGATCCGATGTGATTTTGCCGGATTGAACCGCTTGGGTAATATTCGCCGTCAAAGCAGCTTGCACATCGGTAGCCAGTTTAGCCTTATCCGCTTTTTGGGCAGTTGCTATGTCGTTGATGCTTTTACCGGAGCCTAATTCAGACATTAAAGTTTGATTTGAGATATTCAAATCTTGAGTAACTACCTTTAAAACAGAACTCATGGAACCGCCTAAGCCCGCTCCCCTATTTCCCTTGGCTTGCCGTGTCCGACTAAGTATATTCTGAACTCGCTGGGTAAGCTTAGACTCCATGGTTGTCGCTTGAGCTGAAGTCATTTTGCCGGATTGAACCGCTTGGGTAATATTCGCTGTCAAGGCAGCTTGCACATCAGTAGCCAGTTTAGCCTTATCCGCTTTTTGGGCAGCTGCTATGTCGTTGATGCTTTTACCGGAGCTTAATTCAGACATTAAAGTTTGGTTTGAGATATTTAAATCTTGAGTTACTACCTTCATAACAGAACTCATGGAACCGCCTAAGCCCGCTCTACCAACTTTTTTGTTCATATGGCTAAAAGCAATACCCGATTTTTGGGATAATTGACCTTGACTAAAATTCGGCATAGCACCAGCTATACCTACTGAAGCCAGTAAGGCTGTAGTAGAAATGACACTAATGAATACTACCTTCTTAGACCACATACCAATTCCCCTTTCATTTTGGATCAAATTCCGTGTTTATCAAACTACATACATATCATAGGCAAATATTGTAATTAATATATGGTTGATATCTATAGATCTTGTCAAGAACTTCTTCAGATATTAAGGGTGCGACCCTTTTTAGTTAAGATAACTGTATTCGTTTTAGTTATTATCTTACGCGACCCAAATAGGAAAACCCGAAAAAAACAGCATAGTAAATCGACGTAAACGAGAGAAATGCGGACTTTAGCAATTCGGATTAAAACACGCTAAATAAGCCAGAAAAGCCGAAAATGAAAACAGGTCAAATTGGCTGTCAGAGAGGAATCTGAACAAAAATGGAGAATATTGTTTTTATGAACTTTTCATAGTGTGATTTATAGGACTCATTAATTAAATATATTTGATAATTTGCCACTATATATGGTACTACTGATATAGGATGTGGAGCGGTTGAGCGAGCCATAGAAATTCCTGAACCGGCTAAAGACGACTACTCTGGAAAATTTAATGTGCGAGTCCCAAAGAGTCTTCACAAATATTTAGCTGAACTCGCCAAAAAGGAAAATATAAGCCTTAATCAATTAATTCTTTATCATCTTTCTCGGAGTGCAGGATTTAAAGGATAGAAAGACCACTCATAATATGGCCATGAGTGGTCTTTCTATCCTTATGGTGTATTTCAGCCGTTACTTAACGTAACCTTAACTATCGGACGCAAGGAGCAAAATAAGGGAAAATTACTTGTTGTTGGACGAATAACTCGTAATGCACATTTGTAGGATCCCCTTGTGTTACTTCAAAACAATTGATGGAAAGAACATCTCTGGGCTTAAGGTTAACGCAACAGGTATAAGGCGAGAGCAACCCCCAACTTCATTTCAAAAGATTACTCTTGAATTTGTAATAAGTTCTGAGGATGTTCAAAGCTCAGAAGTGGAGAAGGCGATTAAGCTTACCGAAGAAATATACTGTCCTGTATGGACTATGTTGAAGAATAACGTTAAGATTATTCCAGAATTTCGCATTGTCACTCAATAACGGTTATATTATGAATCGTCAACTAATTTTTTTCTTGCCGTATCAAAGTACGGTAAATTAGCTTCGCTAAAGACCTAAGTTACGAATCTGCATTAGAACATCTTAAATCTTCTAGTTATTCTTATTCGCAACCAATGTAGTATAATGTAAAGCAAAGATTTGTGAAGAGAATTGTATTCCTTGGGAGTTGAGGAGGATTGAGTTTGAAGAAATTGTTTCTAATTCCTATCCTAATACTCATTAGTTTCTTTTTTATTACATACCTAAGTGCGGGGAGTATGGAAAGAAGAATCGTTTCAAACTCTTTTTTATATACCACGACTACCTCTAAAACAGACGAAGTTTTAGCCTTTACAATTATTCCTAGCGATTACCTAAAACAAAGTGTGTCAGGTCAACGTAAACTTTTAGTGAAAAAGTACGATTCTGAAGTCTATTTGGAACCTTTAATAGATTATGGCGACGAGTACTGGATAGGTTGGTCTTTTGATAATAACTGGTACAAAAGTGAAGGTACATGCTTTACGTTTAGGAGTTTGCTAGAAGATGCAAACGGTAACAGGCTTTACACTGACGCAAATCCCAATTTCCAGGCTGTAAATGAAAACGGTCAACGAATTAACGGTTCGTGGGGTGGCGGAGGTAGCACCTATAATTATGGTTTCCATGTTAGTAAAGAAAATTATACTAAGAGTGAACGGATTGATGTAAAATTAGAAGGGTTCAATCTTATGAATTATAAATCAAGACTATTTTAAGGCGAAAATTTACTGCACATTATTCTTAGAATGTGCAGTACTCTCATTATGGGACTCAGTAGGGAATTGCGGGAAGTACCAGTCCCCTTTGGAGGAAAAGCAAGACCCCCGAAAACGATCTCCAAGGCCTTTTCCGACCCGAGCAGAAGCTAAAGTGCTGGTACTAATGTGAGTAGTTGAAATATATATCGTTAGAAATTTCAATATTATTTTTATTGAATAATTCGAGACCATTTTCCGGGAATATGCTTTGCGTATCATTTGGAACAGGATAATAGACTATAAAGTATTCTTGTTGAGGAACCACAATTTTGTATTCATGGCCATCCAA
The DNA here is from genome assembly GCA_031292095.1 of Desulfosporosinus sp. Lineage (GTDB taxonomy): Bacteria > Bacillota > Desulfitobacteriia > Desulfitobacteriales > Desulfitobacteriaceae > Desulfosporosinus. The sequence goes on along the minus strand of JARLHU010000106.1, from coordinate 2,839 downwards.
AGTTACTTTAACATAATCGATTCTTAAATCGTAATTTTTACCAGCCACAACAAGATATTTTAATTTATTTATTACCAGAACACGATACTGAAAAAGATTACTTCCACCGTTTGTAAATTCTATTTTATATTTACCATTTAGACCCTTGACTAGTTCTGCATCACCGCGATAATCATCATTATATGTATAAAGTACATACTTTTTATTTCCAATATCTATAGCTTTTTTTATATCAATTTTATCCGTAATTATAGTTGGTCTGTTGATAAACCATTTTATATGATTCTCCAAGTTTGTTTCATCAGTTGAATATATTTTTATATAGTTAAAGGATATCGTGGAACCGATGATGATTAAGATAATTATTAAAATTAAGTAGCGTCTTTTCATAAAAATCCCCTTCTTAATTGGCATCAATTCTAGTAGTTTATTTATAAATAATGTATACCCTTTGCTTATTATTCACAATGGGCTTAACGACAATAATTATTAAATTCTAATGGTCGAATCAAATCATAATAAGGCCGTACATCATGTACAGCCTTATTAATTAACCATTTAATATCCAATATTAAATGAAGCATTAGTATCAGGAGCTGGATCAAATGCGCTAGCATTCTGAGAAATACTCATGCCAATCGAAGTGAGGCTTATACCGAATGAAAGTCCAATTTGTTGATGTTGATAGTGTCCAAATGCATTTGAAGCACCAACATAAGTACTAGAGGTGGCAAGCCTTTCGCTAATTATATATCCTCGCGGGTAGGTATAAATATAAGTCATATCAGCCCCTCTTATTGTGACCTTGAATGCTTCTCCATTAGTATCCTGCTTATCTGGGGACCAATAATAATCATCTTGGGTCCCGGCTGAAACACCGCCAGTTTTATCTCTAGTAAAAGTTACTACAAGAAAAACCAAATAAGCCCGATCGTCTAATAAACGATCGGGCCATTCATACACCCAACTGTTTGGTCCCCTATAATCAAGCACAAATGTTGACGGTAAAAATCACCATGTTCCTTCGTTCGTCCTATACACCAAAACTCTCTAAACCAAGTCCTTATACTATGTTCCGTCGGACGTACCTAGTCCTATTAACCCTTTCACACAATTTACCCCCGAACTCTGAAACCCTTGCTATAAGCGCCCTTCAGACTGTACATGTTTCAAGACTTACAACCGTCTCGACGTGCATCGTCTGCTTGAAAGAGCTATAATTTTCATTGTCTTATTGCCGTGACCAGTGTGTCCGGAGTGCTTAATAGTCTGCATAGCAAACACGTTGAGTGCTTGAAATGGCGATTTGAAAACAGTTGACAGTTTCGATTTATGTTTTGCACCAGGACCATTCAGAGGATGCTATCAGAAAATTATTGCAGGTTATCTGCAAAGACACATTTTCAGGACTCAGGGATTAAACTTACTTCCGCATCGCAGATGGTGATGTTTTTTGATATTTTTTAAATAAACGACTGAAATAATTACTATCATCAAAGCCTACAGCCATAGCAACTTCGCTGATGTTTAAATTGCTTTCGGATAAAAACGTTACTGCCTTATTAATGCGTAGGTAATTCATATAATCGACGGGGCGTTTACCCGTAATGCTTTTAAAGATACGACAAAAATGTTGATTGCTCATGTTGGCTAAGTTTGCTAGTTGGGTGAGACTAATATTTTCATTGTAATGCTGATCTATATATTCTAATACAGTACGTAACTGGTGCATGACTTTTTGCTGGCGATCATACCCATTGTTATGGAAGAGTACCTGTTTATATTGTCGCAATAGTAATACGATTATATGATAGATATGTTCTTTGATAGCCAATTCGCACCCTATTTCTTGTTGATTATATTCTTTGACAATCTGCTGGATTTGCTCTGCCAACTGATCATTTTGGGTGATATGATTTTGAAAGCGGATTCGACCTTGCAGCAAGGGATTTATATATTTTGTTTGGCAAATATCCACCTGGCTGCTGAGCAGGAAGTTAAGATCGACTTTTACGATATAATAAATCAAATGTTGGCAGAGGGTTTCACCATAGTGTATTTCGTTATTATTTATAATCACAATATCCCCTGTTTTGACCTCGTAAGGATGGCAATTGCAATGAATCAACGATTCACCTTGTTCAAAATATAAAATTTGAAATTGTTCATGCCAGTGACTTTCAAAAACAGGGCCACGTTCTAAATGTTCATAACGAGATATTTTCACTGGAAAATTGCGGAACATATCGTAGTCCCACTGTCGCCTATTATCAATTGTCACTTCTATCACCTTCTAAAGTTAATATTGTGCTAATAGTTGGTAATATAATTCATGAATTATATTACTGATTTGTATATAATAATACCATGATGTAACTAAATAGTAAGGTTATCGTAAAAATTAATAAATTAATTTTGTGCTACTATATGAGTTTCCACTAATCATCCTGTATTCATGAATATCTAAAAGGTGAATTTATAATCTCTGGTTGGTGCTTCAAAAGTCGGTAAAATTAAAGGAGAGATGATATCAATGAAAATCGTAGGAATTGAAGAACATTTCCTTACCAATAGTGTTAGAGACGCCTGGTCCACTTTGACTGTCGCGGATCAGGATAGTGGTCAAGGTCTGCACATGGGAGAAGTGGAGAAGCGGTTGGATGACCTGAGTGATGGTCGTATACAGCTCATGGATGAGAGCGGAGTCGACGTACAGGTTCTATCCCTCACTTCACCTGGTTTGCACAACCTTGATAGTGTCGAAAGTGTTGACCTAGCCAGGCGAACCAACGATCTGGTGTCCGCGACGGTGGCACTTCGACCTGATCGTTTTGAAGGG
>JARLHU010000105.1 GCA_031292095.1 Desulfosporosinus sp. | reverse complement strand
TCTCAACCGACTATCCCTATCAGTATCGCCCTGGTGGTGGTCCCCGGCGTTTCTTGGATGAAGCAGCTCTCAGTCCAGATGAGAAAGATAGGATTGCTCACATAAATTGGGAGCGTCTCACCAGGTCAAATGAGCATCAATCATGACGGCTCATTTGACCTGGTGAGGCTGTCTAGAAATTGGGGTTCTTATCCAGAAGATGTCCCTTGATGTTTATCAACTTAGCTTAAGTATTATGCGCATACTTATCTAAACATTCAATGAAGTAACGCCAACGTGCCTGGAGTTCTCGATTTGTCTGAATAGCAAGCGGGTTGAGTGCTTGAAATGACGGTTTAGAAAATAGTTGGCAATAACACTAAGATAATTAACTTGAACTTTTTCATCGGGTATAGTTATTAAAATATGTGAAAACATATAAGAAGAAGAATATTATTCGCTAAAATTCTGTAGTTTTCGAGTAACTCTTTCCCTTTCTGTTTTGGCCTTCAAGTTATCTGGACTAAGTCGCATTACATTGTCATAAGCTTCAATGGCAAGATAATAACTCTTTAGTGCCCGCTGTTTCTGGAGCAATTTGTCATATAAATTCCCAAGCCTTTGCAGCGCATTACCTTTATTGAAGTAGGAGTTTATATAATTCTGGTCTAGTGATAGGGCCTTGTTATAACATTCAACGGCCCGAGTATAGAACTCCAACGCATGCTGGTGTTGGTTTAAAATGGCTTGCACATATCCAATTCCCGCCATAACAACACCTATATTGTTATGTGCATTAATGTCATCTGGATCCAGTGATAAGATTTTTTCATATGACTCAAATGCTTGTAAATAATATTCTAATGACTGTTGGTGCAATTGAAAGTCAACTAGTAAATTTGCCATGCTTAGTAGAGTATTGCCTTTATTTTTATATGCATTAAAGTTATTCGGAACCAAAGAGAGGGCATTATCATAAGCTTCTATAGCCATTATATAGAATTCTATCTCTTTTTGATGCTGAGAAAATTCAGCTTGTATATCTCCTAGGCTTGCTAAGACATTACCTTTATTGAAATAAGAAATATCGTTTTGGGACAACGACAAGGCTTTGTCAAATTCTTCAATCGCCAGGGTATAACTATCCAACGCCTTTGTATACTGATCCAACCTGACATGTAGCTCTCCAAGCCTATCCAGGATAGTTCCTTTATTATTATATGTTTTTACATTTTTAACATTATCCGGTTCAAGTTTAAGACTGTCGTTATAGGCTTCAATAGCCATAGTATAGCTCTTTAATGCCTCTTGATCTTGCCCTAAATCGGCTTGCAAGTCTCCAAGTTCACACAAAACACAGGCTTTATTGTTATATTCATAAGCATGATTCGGAGCCTGTGATAGAACTTTATCAAAAGTTTCAATTGCCAAGGTATAGCTCTCCAAGGCCTGTGGGTACTGGTTTAAACTGACTTGCATATTCCCCTGCTTATTCAAAATACTTCCTTTAATTGTGCCCGCATTAATATCATTTGGGTCCAGTGAAAGAACTTTGTTATAAAACTCAATAGACCGTGTATAGCTCTCTAACGCTTGCTGATTCAGGTTTAATACAACAAGTAGATCTCCCAACTCATTTAAAACTCTGCCTTTATTTTTATGAAAATCAGCATAATTAGGGACAAATGACAGCGCACTGTCATAAGCTTCTATGGCCAAGGTATAGCTCCCCAAGGCTTGCTGGTGCTGGGTTAAATCAATCTGCAGTTCTCCTTGTTTACTCAGGACACTACCTTTATTGTTATGGGCATTAACATGATTCGGAGCCAGTGAGAGAGCTTTGTTATAGGCCTCAATAGCCTGGGCATAACTTTTCAATGCCTGTGGAGGTTGACTTAGATTAACCTGTAGTTCTCCAAGGCTTCGCAGGGCATTACCTTTATTGAAGTAGGCGTTTATATAATTAGGGGCCAGTGACAGAGCTTTGTCGTAATCTATAATTGCCTGGAAATAGCTCTTTAACGCTTGCTGGTGCTGGGATAAACTAGACTGCAAATCCCCCATGCTTTGCAAAGCATTGCCTTTATTGTTAAAGGTAAAAATATTATCTGCATCTAATGACAGTGCTTTTTTATAAGTTTCAATGGCTAAGGTATAATAATCTAACGCTTGCTGGTGCTTGTTTAATCTAGCCTGCGCATCTCCCATTCTGCCAAAAGTGTTGCCTTTATTAATATACGCCTTAACATAATTCGGATCCACTAAAAGAGATTTATTGTAAGCCTCGATAGCCTGAGTATAGTTCTCCAATGCCTGTTGGTGATTACTTAAATCGGCTTGAAGTTCTCCTATCCTTTGCAGAGCTGTGCCTTTATCAAGCTCAGTAACTTGGACATAGTACTGTAATACCCATCGTTGCTTAGTTATATCGGATTCCTGTTTTCCTTGATTTTGTAGGTAGTTACCAATATTATGGGTACTATTGAAATTCCTGGCCAGTAACAGAGCTTTGTCATATGATTCTAAGGCCAATGTATAATACTTTAATGCTTTCGGGCGATTATTTATATCTACGTGCAAATCACCCAATGCTATATATGAATTACCCTTATAATTATTATTTTCTAAGTTTAGCGTATCTCCAGATATTATTATGTTAATTTGTTGGATTGAAAATAACAGCTCTTTTATAGCTTCATCGTGTTTCGCAATTACTGAAAGATATTTTCCTCTACAGTAAGCAAAATGATATGGATAATAATTATCTTCAACTTTTAAATCAAAACTTAAATCATGTAATATCGCGCATAACTGAAAATCGTATTGACGTAAGGCTCTCTCAAAAACCTCACACCATTCAGCAGCCCCTTCTTCCCAAGAAATTTGATTTCTATGATAAATTGCTTCGGCAATCGCATAATTATCGCCTCTTTTGCCTATTTCCTGGAAATAGGATTTTAATTCTTCATGAACTTTGTTTCTAAATTCACCGATCTGTTCATTTAAGATTTTTCTTAATAAATTATGAGTTTTATAAATAATTCTCCCATTAATTTTAGTTTTTTTCACAAAACTAAAACTAACGATGCTATCAAAACTTGAGCTAGAATAAAGTAATTTCAATCTCTTTGCAATTTCTTCATATAATTCAAAATCAAACGTACGTGCCAAACTTAGAGCTTTAACACTTAAATCCATATCTTTTATTTCAATGTATTTAAGTAAAGTATCTATTAATTGACGTGCTTTGTCTCCTTTTTTATTTTCTAACCAATTAAAAATTTGTGATTTTTCTAAAAATTCCTCATATGTTTCAGCTTGCAGAATAATGTCTGCACATAGGCCAAGATAAAATGGATGAACCTGATTAACTTCAACTCTTGCAACGGCAAGTAAAGCATCTTGAGTGGGGATATCTTTGATGCTAACTTTTTCAAGAAATTCACGCGCATCAACATCAGATAAGAGTCCCACAAGTTGTTTATTAATATTATCAGAAGGAATAAAGTACTTAATATTTGCCTCAGACCATCTTGGTTCCTCTCGACCAGCGACAACTGTAATAATCCCTTTAGTTAACTCTAATGAACCTATTAGTTGCCGCAGCCATTCATCGCGTTCGAAATATATATGATCCGCCTGGTAGCGTTCTGGTCCCCAAAATGCTTCATGAGTATCAAAAAATAGAACTACTCTTTTAGGTCCTTGGTTTAGTTCCATTGCCTGGTTTAAATCAGAAGCAAAATAATATGGCAAACGATAGAAAAGTTCTTTATCAGGATCAAGAGAATTAATCCTTTCTACAAACTTCTCATCGACTTTTCTCTTTTTAGAAGCTAAAAGTACACTTTTATTGTAGTATTTATTAAAAACTCCGAGTATAGATTTCGTCAGTTTTAAAATATGAGACTGCTCTGTGAAGAGTAAGGATATTTCCACAATAAAGTCTAACACCTCTTTTGGAAAAAGATCTTTGTTTTGTTCAAACCTATTGGTTTTAAATAGATATAGAGCAACTGCATAATCAAAACAAGGAAATGATAATTTACTACAAGCAAGACCTTTTCGGATGTACATTAAAGCAAAAACTAAATCTTTTGGGTTATAATTTTCCCGCTGTATACCGAAATCCAGAAAAGTTGTTACTACAGGAATATAATCTTCCATATAGATAAAATGAGTTATAAAGTCTTCATCATTTAAACCATTAATGTAAGCCCAGTCATTTTCAGTTTTTACAAGCTTACAAAAAAATTGGCGAAGGTATTCTATGAATAAGGACTTACCGTTTCCCCCTTCACCCCAATAATATAAAACCTTGTTTGGCGTAGGGTTGCTGTGAAGATAGGTGACAAAATCCTTAGTTTCCTTTTTTCTATTAGTAAAAAACTCAAGAGCTGAAGAGCGATTAGTTATAGTTTCATAGTCGCTGTGGAAAGCCATGTTCTAATCCTCCAATCAAAATAAGCATTTATATTTCTTCGATAACCGATGGACAAGATCCTCCAATTTTAGTAAAATTTTATTCTGAAAGAATGCTGGTTTTATCATCTAAATAAGGTGGGGTAATAAATAGTACCGAGCATTTCAAAGAGATAACATATAAGATTAATTAACAAGTAAGGTAACTAAGGTTTCAAAATTTCCATTATTTCATCCCCTGCTTTGAACACAAACTCCACCTCGACCAAAGATCGTACCTTTACCCTATCAATCACCATACGAAAAATTCTCTCATCAAACTTCGTAATCCGATTTTCCTGCACCATCAATAACTCTCGTAATTCAAGTACATATCTCGCCTGTGTTGGAAGTTCCTTAATCGAATAGCCCAATTCATCCTTTTCAAACCCTTGCGGTATAAAGGCGTCTTTACTACATATGAGCCTGTTCATAACCCGTAAAAAAGCCTGCTCTAAAGCCTTCTCCTTGACCGCTTTCATATCACATTCTCCGCCCATTTGATGGTTGATACAGATGATAGCTCTGTGTTGCCTAACTAGCAAGTCAATTCTTAAGTAAAGCTAATAAATAAATAACAGTCTCTTTCTCAGTCTTATGAACTTAGAATAGCTTCTTCTTGAGCTAAATGGATTTTAAACGTCTTAACTCTTGGATCCAGCGCCAGCAGCGGCGCTTCTTATTTGATTAGCAATGTATGGCGTGAAAATCCCTGCTTGAGCAATAAGGAAATCTCCAATCAGTTTTAAATCTAAATTTTTTGAAGTTTGGACAAGACTGTTATAAAAAATCAATATAGCAACTCCAATGCTTATTGCTATAATCGCAGATAATCCAACCAAGGCAATCAATCGACTAGAGCTTTCCATATAAATTGGTACGTCATTATTAGTACCTATCATTATTACATCGTAATCTTTCCCTCTAAGTGGCTCTGATAATGCACGTTTTAGACTCCATATTTCCGTTTCCTTTTGTGTAAGAGTTTTATAAATAAAAAAGGAAAACCCCGCAAAAAACAAAATAGTAATGCCTGTGATTACCCAAAATACTTGCATACTCCTTATACTTGTTACTCCTTGCGGATTGCTAATAGCTGTTAAGCCTGTGCAATTGTAAAAAGCATTTTCGCCAATACTTTTTATTCCTTGCGGAATGCCAATAGTAGTTAAGCCTGTACAACTGTAAAAAGCAGAGTTGCCGATATTTGTTACTCCTTGCGGTATACTAAAAGCAGTTAAGCCTGTGCAACCGTAAAAGGCAGAGTTGCCGATACTTGTTACCCCCTGTGGAATGATAATCGCAGTTAAGACTTTACAACTGTAAAAAGCATTGTCGCCAATACTTGTTACAGGGTTTCCATCTAGTGTATCTGGAATTGTAACAACTCCTCCAGCCCCTGTGTACTTCGTAATTTGAGCTTGACCAGCTGTTACAGTGTAAGTATAATCCCCTGTCGGAGCGGCTTGTACTTGACAGCTACAACACAATAAAATAGCCATCATCATTATGCTGATAAGAAATGTATTTACTTTGCTAATTTTGAGCATTCTCATGATATCTCCCTCTTTCCTATTATTGTTATAAACATGCAACCCATTGTGATACGCCTCTCATGTTTATAACAATTGTATAGTGAGAATACACAATTTTATGTCAGTTTCAGCCGTAATTTGCACAAAATAATTGTTCTATTTTGTCAAATATTACAATATAATTATAAATCCAGAGCACCTGACGGCATTCCGGTTTCTTTCTCCTAGACCTTATTTACCACACTGTTTGAGCTTGCGTCCGATAACCAGTACTATGACAAGTTGACGGAACACACATCCTGCAAAAAAACACCAAAATCAGGCTTTAAAGCAGATTTTGGTGTTTTAACTTTTTGCGTATTACGTGTTTCTAATAAAAAATCCAATCTACCTAATACTCTTCATAGCTTTAATTCTCTATGCTGTTCGAATCGTCATTATTGGTGGTTTCAAAAGCGTTGTGCGTTCTGGAAAGACATCATCCTATATAGGGTATTAAAATTCGCTTATTCCCTACATTTTGAACAAAAACCATTTGCAGGTGCTCATTTCATAAATTTTATGTGAAGCTTTACATAAGGTCTATGCAAAACCGTCGATAGAAATGCTTAGAAAAGCAATCGAATCCGTAAATACACCAGAACAGGCAAACGAAGAACCACTTTGGACACCATGTAGCGAAGAAGAAATGGCTAAGCTATGTGGCTTGAGCTGAAAATTAATCCTCAGGATTGAAGAAGAATACCCTTGCGCTGTTCGTCCTTTCCTGAAGCCGACTCGTCAGGCCTTGAGCACATATAGCCTGACCTTTGCGCTAAAGTGATTTTTGTTTGAGCAGAAAAATTGTCGTGAGACACTAAAATTCCTCTTTTCTGATCACGTATTCCCGTTCGGGGAGAGTTACCCATCATATTTATCCTAACGTTCTTGTTTGCTAGACGCAACCGCCATAAACTGCCATGAAAAGGATGTGCCATTCTTCCCATGGCAGAGAAACATAGTAACCCAAACATATCGAAACGAACTAGTTACGCCAAGATTCGGGGCTAATTATCCAATTCACTTTATTCCGGCCACAACACTTCGCAGTACACGTTAACATGCACCACGCAAGACTCGGTACTTGGCTAAGGTTTTATCAAGGCGGCTATTTCAAACCGTTTAGCAAGGCGCAACTGACGGGTGATCTTTCGGGGATTGGCCTCCATTTTTAAAAAGATACACCTTTAATTGTAAAGGATGGTCCCAATAAAGGGAGATCTGATTGTAAATAAATTTGAATATGATTCGACACATTCAAGGTTTTATCTATAAATATTTTTATTCCCTGATGTTGGTACTCATCATAGAACTTTGTACTTTTAGTTTTGTTACCAGCCTCTGACCAGAGTCTGTTGATGAAGCCATTTCAACTGTAGCCGATTTCTTTCTTAATAATCAAATTCCCCCCATTTTTATCAATGAAATTTCTTGCTTTGTCCTCGACATTAAATTCCATACACTTTACCTCCTAATCCTTTACTTTGTAAATTATTAGTAATTCATTTCTTATTTAAGCCTGTAAAGTTTAGTTCCTAGTCCTTTACTAGTACTAATTCCACCATTATCCTCTATTACGGCAGAAAATTAAATACCAGAAACGCCCAAAACGCTCCGGTAGGTACATATGTAATCTACGGCTTTCCCAGTTTGGTATCCCTCTTTTCTGTAGTTTGATCAGACTTCCCCCCGACGGTGGCTACGCCATGGACATGCCCTACACCCATGGTAGAGCTAATTAAATAGAAACGATTATGTTTACCAAGACGCCACCCTTGGGTGGGTCCCAGATAGAAATGCCATGTTCATCGAGATTGGTTAATTGCAATGTACAGGCTGGCACTATCCATACCTCCTGGATTAGACGTGACCCGAATAGGAAAAATTCGTAACAAACACCATCGTAAATAGACGTTAGCGAGAGAAAAACAGACTTTAGCACTTCAGATTAAAACACGCTAAATGAGCCAGAAAAGTAAAAAATGAAAACAGATTAAATTGGCTGTCAGAGAGGAATTTGGACAAAAACGGGGAATTAGGTTTTAGTGAACTTGTCATAGTGTTATTTATAGAACGCAAATGCTATTCTGTTCCTTAATTTTCCAAAGGTTTCAAGCCTTATGGCTTGAGAAATGGAGTAGATGTAAGTGAAACTAATAAAATGGGCGAAGGAGCATAAGATTAAGGTGGGGGTAATTGTAATAATTTTGTTCTTGCTTCCAATCTTAATAGTACATAGTTTGTTCAAGATTACTGCCTCCTGCAATTGGCTTGTCGCAAATTGGACTGCTGGAGACATCTTAGTCTATAGCGGGGAATTATTAGGTGCTACAGCAGCTATTTCAGCAATTATATTAACCATAATATTTACACAGGAGAACCAAAAAAGTGAGCGACAATTATCTATCAAACCTCATTTACAAACCGAACATCAACCAATTTTCAAACTTGATAAAGCAAAAGAACAAGTAGCCAATAGAGCGATTTTTATTGTGTTTCCGCTTTAATGAAAGCGAAATAAGATTTGTACTTGTTTCAGGCTACTATCAAACACATGTGTTTTAGATTAAGGTCTATGTTATACCATAATAATAAGTTGTTCTGAAAATACTTTCGCCTCTTAGCTCAAATCGGGCTAGGAGGCGTTCAGCTTATTTGAGAATTTCGTTGCTCTGTATAACATTGCGACGATCGGCTCTTTGGTCAGGGCGTCGGGTTGGGTACCGATGTAGCACGGGGGCCGATTTTTCCATCCTATATAACCAAGTGTCATAATCAATGATTCGGAGTACAAATTCCTGCTTGTCTTTATGTAATCTATAAATCCCCACAAAAATCAGGGTCAAAAAATGCACTTTTAGAGCTAGATTTTTGCTCAATTTTCACTTTAAAACCACAACATATTGTGCTCAAACTCTACTTTTTGTCCACAAAACCACTATTCGTCATCAGAACTATACTCTCAACGTGTTGCGTCCAAGGAAACATATCTACCGGCTGTACGCTGTCAACCCTATATCCCCCCTGAGTAAGCACACCTAGATCTCTGGCTAATGTTCCCTGGTCACAGGAAACATAGATGATGCGCTTGGGTTTCAGCTCTAGTAAGCGGTTCACAACGACTGACTGCATGCCAGCGCGCGGTGGATCTAAGATGACCACATCGGGTTGTTCCTCTATCTTCATCATTCGCGACTCAACTTTTCCCTTCAGGAATTCGACATGACCAATCAGGTTATTGTTGGCCGCATTTTGAATAGCATCCTCCACCGCAAACGGATTTTCCTCGATGCCCGTTACTTTCTTGGCCTTTTTGGCCAAAGCCAAGGCCAAGGTCCCGATCCCCGAATAAAGATCCCAAACGGTTTCTTCTCCAGTCAGAGCAGCTCCAGCTAGAACATGAGCGTAAAGAACATCCGTTTGGAGCGGATTGACTTGCAAAAACGATAAAGGAGACACCTCAAAGGTCATATCGAGAAGCGTTTGGCTAAACACTTCGTCTCCCCATACCAGCTCTAAACTGCCTTCCGCGTCGGTCCCCCAGACGGAACGAAGCCCTTCCTTCGCAAGGGCCTGAAAAAATTCTGGGTTTTCCTCCGCAGAAAGCACCTTGGTAGGCGGCCCCTCTAAGAGTATGAGTCCTTGACCTTTTGTATTTTCGCGAAAGGTTACAGTGTGTATTTCCTCAAACCCCTCCGCCAGAAACTCTTCAGTCAGTCGAATCCAGCGATTCATGCGCTCACTTAACAGAAGGCAATCTTGAAAGTGAATCAAGGCCTTTGATTTTTCCTTGTAATACCCTAATTTTCCTGTCGGTTCACGGTGAAGACGCGCCTTATTGCGATAACGCCAGGGAGTCGGCATCCCGAGGGTGGGCTTAACCTCCACGCTTAGTTTTCCTATTCTAGAGAGTGCCTCCTCGACCCAGTGTTGCTTCCACAATAGAGTTTCCTCGTAAGTCGTATGCTGTAGCTGGCATCCACCACATTCTTCATAAACGGAACATGGAGCATCGATGCGTTCTGGAGAACGCTTGATAATCTTCTGAAGCCGGGCCCGCTGCCATTTTTTCTTAGCTTCATACACCTCAACTTCCCCTATTTCTCCAGGAAGAAGCCCCGGCACAAATGTGGCAATGCCATTCATATACCCAACCCCTGAGCCTTCCGAGATGAGACGTAGACATTCTAGGTTCGATTTCTCGCTCAGGGGATCGTGATCTAACGTATTATTCATACATATCTCCTTCTAAATTAAGGGTGCTGAATCCAAAGCGCAATAGCCATTATACTATTCCAAGTCCCATGGGCGATAATGGCAGGCCAAATACTTGAAGAGCGTTCGTACAACCAAGTGAGCACCACTCCACCGATCAATAAAGGTAAAAACCGAATGATATCCAAATGTAGCGTTGCAAAGAACAGTCCCGTCAGGAGCATTCCCTTACCTTTGCCAAGGGTTTGACGCAGTGGTGGATAAATTAAACCGCGAAAAAGCATCTCTTCCTTAATTGGAGCCACAACTCCCCCTAAAACAGTAAGTAGGACAAATTCCCATTTATAGTTTACCCCTTTTACCGCCAAGGCAAAACTCTGTGGGGCCGGAACTCCTAATAATTGTGACAATACGCTTCCTAAAAGACCGATACCCACAAATAATGCTACACCTACTACAAACCCCAAAACAACGTAGCGTTTGAGCGGCTTAACAAACCCCAAGTCAGCAAACGGTCGGCGAATCAGGCGCAGAAATACCCAGATTACTATAAAATAGATCAGCACGTCCCCAAAGCCAACCCCAATAAAGTTAAGAATTCCGCGCAATGAATCTAAATCCTTCGGAGTGTCCAACCAGCCAAGGGGAAATTCGATGATCGTCACAAGTGCAATCAGAAACAATCCTTGCCAAATATTCCAGACCGGTTGTCTTGGTGGAATCCGAAGGTCAATTATTTTTTTGCCCATTTTATTCATCCTAGCTTGGTTCGTTTTTTCTAACAACACTAGTAGTGGAAACAGCTTCCTCCGAAAGATCGTTCAAGTAGATCCTCTTTTTCTTCAGGTTGCATACTATGAACCATTAAACAAAATTTTGCTTGTAGTAACCCTTTTATACACTCAAGTGTGAGGTCCGTTATATGTGTACAGCCATGTTTCAAACCAACTGCCATTTGAATTTGCTTTCGCACATTATGGTTTAGATTAATTCCGATGAGTTCTTTAATTCGCAACTGAGTTTGTGCACAATCTGTGTAGGGAGTACGACGAAGTTCGCCGTCCGCATCAATAATTGTATAACTCTCCACTTCAATTTTAAGGGTTATACATATTTCATGATGGCTGTCCAAAAAAACTCCATCGACCGTCATCGTTTTTGGATCTTCTGAACGGACACTTATAGAAATAGATCGGTTAAATATATGCATTTAACTCCTCACCTTCCAGTTTTCTTTAGGAACATTTAAATAAAACTTGGCTGGCGCCCGAAGACACTGTCTTCGCACGAATTAGCCTTCTTGCAAGCCTCTGGCGAAGGCGGCAGCCTAGTTGCTCTTATACTTTCTGATAGTACAGGCAAATAGCCAAGGCATCTTTGACTTGTTATTTTCTTTCGTATACCTTAACTTTTTAAGTATATCCCGTTTTCACGAAAATGGAAGTAATTGAATGAATATTCATTTAATTACTTCCATTTATTCGCCTAAAAGCGCGTCATTCTCTCATAAAAAGAGACGCTTTGTCGCCTTTATACTTTCTAAGTCTTTACTTCTATTTGTGCTGCTTGAGCATATCTTCATAGATATAAACCAGTTCTTTGTCAAAGAGCGAACGCTTCATGTCAACGGCTAAGGCCCTGACCCGTGATAACATTTCAGCTGCGTCTTCGTCTTTCATCTCTTTTCCGTATTCGAGCAGAAATTTTGCCTTGATGGATGCCGTACCCGAGTGTTTTCCAATCACGATCTGTCGTTCGAGCCCAACATCTTCAGGCCTGAATGCTTCATAGGTTAAAGGGTTCTTTAAGGCTCCATCAGCGTGAATCCCCGATTCATGGGCAAACATATTACTTCCAACAATCGACTTCCAAGGGGGAAGCATCCGACCCGAGGCCCGGGCGACATATTCTGATACTTCTACAAATCGTGGTGTCGCAAAGGACAAATCTGTATCGAGTAGGTATTTTAAGGCCATAACCACTTCTTCTAAGGCGGCATTGCCGGCCCGTTCTCCCAAACCATTCACCGTTACCCCAACATGCGACGCTCCGGCTTTGACTCCGGCCAGCGCGTTGGCTGTTGCCATGCCAAAATCATCATGGGTATGCATTTCAACGTCTAGGCCAGTTTTCTCAATCAAAGTTTTAATATGATCATAGGTTTTGAACGGATCCAAGATTCCCACGGTATCACAATAGCGCAAACGATTCGCGCCTGCTTTTTTGGCTTCATTGGCAAACTGCACGAGGAAATCCATATCGGAACGAGAAGCATCTTCCGCATTAACGGAAATATACACCCCTTCGCGTTTAGCAAACGTTGTTGCTTTTACCATCCGTTCTAAGACATCCTCACGGGTAGTCATTAGCTTATGTTCAATATGAATATCCGAGGTGGAAATTGAAATTGCCACCGCATCCACACCACAGGCCAAAGAAGCTTCAATATCCGAGATAACCGCCCGATTCCAACCCATAATACTCGCTTTTAAACCTAGTTTGACAATATCACTAATAGCTTGCTTCTCATCGCCACCCATGACCGCAACCCCTGCTTCGATCTGATGAACGCCAAGCTCATCAAGCAACCGGGCGATGCGCAATTTTTCTTGATTTGAGAAAACAACTCCTGCCGTTTGTTCTCCGTCGCGCAAAGTGGTATCCACAATCGTTAAATGTCTCAATCAGACTCACCCCTCTTAATTAACTTGGAAGTATAAGTACATATATAGCTTAAATCATGCCTACTCTTTATATTAACACGATACCACTCGAGTTTGAAGAAGCCTCATTTCTTTATACTGTATTCATAGAGAGCTGACACTCCGCGCGACTTAAGTCGGCGGGTTCTTAAGTACGAAGACTTCCGATATACTCTCGCTTACAGGCATGGTTGTTCATCTGCAAGGTACAACATATAAGGACTGGTCCATTTCCTTAAGACTTTACTACCAAGTAGTCCGATGACTACATTAGCGGTAGCATAACGCCCGTATCATGACGCTTTTGGTTGAGTTAAATGCCCATACTGGCAACCTTACGACACGTTGTGGCCTTTAATCTTGCAATCTCTTGATCGTGCAATGCCTTGAAT
>JARLHU010000014.1 GCA_031292095.1 Desulfosporosinus sp. | reverse complement strand
TGTCGAGCTTTTGATTCATTAGCTAGCGCGCTGAACTTTGCCGGAACGTAAGCATCTGGTGCAAACTTTGATCCGGGCTGGAGTACCGTTCACAATTGCATGAACGCGTTGCAAGTTTGGTTTCCAAGTTCGCTTTGTCCGTATATGAGAGTGGCTGACTTGAAACCCAGTGACTACTCCTTTGGCGCATATCGCACAAACATTAGCCATGCTCTAAATCCTCCTTTGCAACCGAAATGACACTTATATATTCTATCAAAAGACTTACGGGTTGGCAAGGTGTTCACTATGACTTTTTAAAAAAGTATTTAAATACATATTGAGGTGTTTTTACTTATGGAAAGTTCCACTAAACCTCCAGCGATAAAACAAACAAATCGCATAGAGTGCATTGATGTTTTTAGGGGTATTGCAGTTGCTTTGATGCTAATAGCTGATAATCCTGGCAATCCTCTACGGGTGTACCCACAGCTGAGACATGCCACGTGGGATGGATGGACTGTAGCTGATTTAGGCTTTCCATTTTTTATAATGATAATGGGAATGGTTATACCTAGTTCGATAGACAAGCGTATAAATAGAGGGGATAATAAGCTAACAATATTTAGACATATTATTAAAAGGAGCATTGTGCTGTTTTTAATCGGGCTTTTTTTAAATGGTTTTCCGTTATTTGACTTATCTATTATAAGGATACCTGGTGTGCTTCAACGTATTGCGATAACCTACTTTTTTGCTGGTACTATTGATCTAATAATTAAGCCATTTATAAAAAAGAAATATTTACATATTTTTACCGAGATGGGAATAGCGTTCTTTCTTATCATAATATATTTTATCCTTTTAAAATTCTTGCAAATTCCAGGTTATAAAGATCTTGTTCAGTATGTGGATTTGCTTTTATTTAAAGGGCATTTGTATACTCCAGATTGGGATCCAGAAGGTTTATTAAGTACGATACCGGCAATTGCTTCTGTAATTTTCGGTGCTATTGTCGGTCATATATTTCAGCTCAAAAGTACATTAATTAGAAAGTTTCAAATTATTTTTATTGGAGGGGTTATTGGAATACTTCTTGCGGTAATAGCTGATAGATGGTTTCCCTTTAACAAAAATCTATGGTCCAGTTCATTTGTTTTATTAACAGCAGGGATCGCAAATATCCTCATTTCGATAATTTATTTCTTTGTAGATATTAAGAATTATAAGACACTATTTAAACCGCTGGCTATATTGGGTAGTAATCCGATATTTGTTTATGTAGTATCTGAAATAATCCGGAAAACCCTTTGGCTTATTCCAATCTATGATGTAGTAACTGGTAAATCCATGGAGTTGGATTTATGGATTACGTCGCGGTTTTTTACTCCTTGGGCAGGTAATAGGCTTGATTCAATATATTTTTCCATATTTTATACTATAGTTTGGATTATAGTATTAAAAAAATTCCAAAAGGAAAATATCGTTATAAAATTGTAATGATATGCATCCTAGTTCCCTTTGAAAAATTTTGCTTTTATTGATAGAATAGGACTGCATGGGCGACACTGAAAGGGGAGTTTTCTTTTTTATGGGAAAAGAAATTATAAATAGCTTAGGCAAAATTGAAATTTCCGAAGAAGTCATAGCTACGATTGCGGGTGCTACGGCAGTTGAATGTTACGGCTTGGTGGGCATGGCTTCACGCAAAATTACGGATGGATTTGTGGATCTGCTAGGGCGAGAAAATTTAGGACGTGGCGTAGTGGTGTCTATTAAAGACAATGAAGTAGTGATTGATCTCCATATTGTTGTCGGATATGGTGTGAAGATTTCTGAAGTTGCCGCCAATGTTATGGAGCGCGTCCGATATACAACAGAGAAACTTACAGGTTTAAACGTGTCTCAAGTAAATGTGAACGTTCAAGGAGTTCGGGTTTTAGAGTAGTGCCTAAGAGTTTAGAATAGGTTATCCTCTGGAATTTCCCCGGGGGTTTTTAGGCATATGAAAGAAAATAACAGGTCAAAGATGCTATGGAAAGTTTGCGTCAAGGAGAGATGTCTACTCAGAAATCAGATGTCAGAAGCCGGATATGTCAGAACTGGGGTATTCCCATTCTGATCTCTGGCCTCTGTCGTCTGATCTCTGTCGTCTGATCTCTGGACGACCGGACGACTGGCGGACTGACTTGTTATTTTTTTGAATGTGCCTTATATAGGAGGTGTACGGTGGGTAAACGTAATGTCTTTGATCTGATCGGACCGATCATGGTTGGTCCATCTAGTTCGCACACGGCCGGAGCGGTTCGATTGGGTACTATGGCCAGAAGGATATTGGGTGAAGAGCCTGTCAGAGGAACAATTATTTTGCATGGCTCGTTTGCTACGACAGGGAAGGGCCATGGGACAAACTTGGCGTTAGTTGCAGGACTTTTAGGTATGGAGCCGGATGATGAACGAATTCCAGAGGCTCCCAAGATTGCCAAGGAACGCGGTCTGAACTTCACCTTTGAAACAGCAGACCTCGGGGATATCCATCCTAACAGCGTGAAGTTTGATCTGTTTGGTCGGAACGGATGCCATGTTGAGGTGCTCGGGTCATCCATAGGGGGAGGGTCCATTGTCATACGGGAGATCAATGGTTTTCAGGTGGATATTAAGGGGGATTATCCCACCTTAGTTATCTTGCAACAGGATCTTCCAGGAGTTGTAGCGCAAGTAACGTTCCTTTTGGCGACTGCTCAGATCAACATTGCGCATATGCGGGTAGCTCGTGAAAAGAAGGGAGCGCAAGCTCTAATGGTTTTGGAGACGGATCAGAAAATCGACGAAGCCGTCCTTGGTTTAATGCGGAAACTACCAAAAATCTATCAGGTGTTGGCTATCGAGTCGTTGGAATAGGAGGAATTGTCCATGCGTGCCTACGAAGACTGGGTTATTGAGGCTGAGACTAAAGGACTTAAAATCAGTGAAGTCATACTCCAAAACCAGATGGAAGAACTAGAACAATCGGAGCAAGCTCTTTTTCAAAGGATGAGTAAAAATTTAAAGGTGATGCGAGAATCCGTGGCAGCGGGTCTTAGTGGCGAACGGCGTTCTTTATCAGGTTTGGTTGGGGGAGATGCAGCAAAAGTTGAGGGAAGACGAAAAAAGGGAGAGAGCTTGGTCGGTGAGCTAATGAGCGGTGCGATTGCCAGAGCCCTGGCAGTGGCAGAAGTCAATGCTTGTATGGGGAAAATCGTTGCTGCACCGACCGCGGGTTCCTGCGGGGTACTTCCTGCTGTCCTTTTGACGGTAGAGGAGGTCCTCAAAGTTTCGGAGCATGAGCTTTTACTTGCCTTTTTTACAGCTGCAGGATTAGGGATGATCATTGCGGAACGAGCAAATGTTTCTGGCGCTGAAGGCGGCTGTCAGGCGGAAATAGGGTCGGCGGTGGCTATGGCTGCCGCAGCGGCAGTGGAATTGGGCGGAGGCTCGCCGCGGGCGACGGCGGAGGCCGCTGCAATCGCCATGAAGTCGATGCTGGGTTTAGTCTGTGACCCTGTGGCAGGATTGGTGGAAGTTCCTTGCGTCAAACGAAATGCGACGGGAGCCTCAATCGCCTTGGCAGCAGCTGAAATGGCGCTTTCAGGCGTGAGGAGCGCGATCCCAATTGATGAGGTTATTGATGCGATGGGCGAGATTGGTAAACAAATGCCCTGCGCTCTGAAGGAAACAGCACAAGGTGGCCTTGCCATGACGCTAACGGGACGACGAATTCAGGCTGAGTTGCTATGAAGCTTACTCAGGCGCAACTCGTTTTAAATAATTTTCAGAGAGCTCTCTTGGCAGAAGAAAAGCAAGGTTTTACAAATACTGGCGTGTTAGGAGGCTTTAACGTTTTCTTAAGAGGGATCCTACCGCGGCTAGAACAACTATTTCCTGGTAAGGACATGGATTTGCTGGGACAATTGGCCCAGAGTTATCCAACCTGGAGCCCACTGCGACGACGAGAAGCCTTTTCGGAACTCCGGCGATTTATGCAAGAAGTGACGGCTGTAGCCCAAGAAATCTTAACGCAGAATGAGTCATTACATACGGATTTAATTCTACAGGGGAAACAAGATCTAGCTGAAAAACGAGAAGTACCAGGGAAACATATAATGCCTGCTCATCCTGTGCGCGGAATAAAGAGTCAAGAAATCCCGCTAGAAAGGGCCTTGAAGGCATCAAACTTGGGTTCTTTGCAAGCAAAGCCCTTACAATACTTAAAGGGGGTTGGTCCGGAAAGAGCCAAGCAACTTGAAAAGCTAGGGATTCATAATGTACTAGATTTGCTGCTTTATTACCCTCGCAGGTATGAAGATCGCCGTCAGCGGATGATTGCGGAGTTAAAAGATGGAGAGATGGCGACGATTGCCGGTGAAGTGGTGGCAGGGCAGGTAACAAATGGCAAGATGAAAGTGGTTAAATTAAGTATTGAACAGCAAGGACGCTTGTTTCAGGCAACCTGGTTTAACCAAATTCATATTCTCAAACACTATCCGGTAGGCACTCAAGTCGTTGTAACGGGAAAAGTGCGCTGGCAGCAACAGGTACCGGAAGTTCTGGCAACAGATATTGAAAAGGTGAGTGCAAGTCCGGCAGATGTCCCTGATCCTGGTTCACAAACCATTTCACCGGTTTATTCAGAAACGGCACGCTTATCTTCAAAAGTAATACGTACCTTAATCCAAAATGTTTTGGATCAGATTGAGGCGTGTTTTCAAGAGATTATTCCCCCAGAAGAGGTACGGGAATGGATGGGGCGAACTCAAGCTCATCGAGAAATTCACTTTCCGACAGATTATACCAGTTTGTCCCAAGCAAGGGATCGCTTGGTATGGGAAGAAGTGCTTTTTTTGCAATTGGCGGTCGCTGGACTGCGCCAGGGTATGGTGCGGCTCGGAAGCCCTGTACTAATAGGGGGGGAGGCACAGATCCAGAGTTTTTATAAGGACTTGCCTTTTCGACTGACCACAGCTCAACAGCGGGTGATTCGAGAGATCTTTGACGATCTCGCTAAACCACAAGGGATGGCTCGATTGGTCCAAGGAGATGTCGGATCCGGTAAGACCGCGGTTGCAATGGCGGCGCTAATCCGTGCGGTAGGATCAGGATACCAGGGGGCAATGATGGCTCCGACGGAAATTTTAGCGTTACAGCATTTCCAATCGCTAGAGAAAGTGCTTACTCCGTTAGGAATGACGGTTGTTTGTTTACTTGGGAGTCAGGGCAAAAGTGCGCGAGAGGAAACATTGGCTATGATTGCGGACGGTCGGGCACAAGTTATAGTAGGAACACATGCCCTTATTCAAGAAAAAGTGGTATTTAACGCTTTGGGTCTTGCTGTTACCGATGAACAACATCGTTTCGGTGTACGGCAGCGTTCGCTACTTCAGGGCAAAGGTGAAAATCCCCACGTTTTGGTCCTCACTGCAACACCCATTCCACGGACATTAGCCTTAACGCTCTACGGTGATTTGCAACTCTCTGTGCTTGATGAGATGCCTGTGGGGCGAAAGCCCATCGTTACCCGCAAATTAACGGATCGTGCCCGACCGAAGATGGAAGGATTCCTTGAAGAGCAAATCGATCAGGGAAGGCAAATTTATGTCGTCTGTCCGTTGGTGGAAGAATCAGAAACGCTTGATCTCATTTCGGCGACTCAGCGTGCTACAGACCTCCAAGTTAGGTTCCCAAAGTGTCGTGTCGTCCTCCTGCACGGAAGAATGAAGGGTGCGGAAAAGGAATCAATCATGACAGCCTTTCACGCTGGAGAAATTGATATATTGGTGGCAACGACCGTGGTTGAAGTCGGAGTGAATGTTCCCAATGCCTCGGTTATGGTAATAGAATCGGCAGAACGGTTTGGCCTTGCGCAATTGCATCAACTCAGAGGTCGGGTTGGCCGAGGTAGTGAACAGTCATACTGCTTTTTGTTATCAGGGAGCACTGATAGTCGTCGTTTAGACATTCTCTGCCAAACGGAAGATGGGTTTATAATTGCCGAAGAGGATATGCGCCTACGCGGAACGGGGGAAATACTGGGGACACGGCAGCATGGTTTAGCTCAATTGCACCTTGCAGATCTATCTCGAGACGGGCATCTTGTCGAGAAGGCTTATCAGATGGCACAGAAAGCACTGCAAAATCCAGAAAGGTATGAGTTGCTTTTCCAAGAAGTCCGGCGGATGTTTCCAACGGAGAAAATTGGAGTGCATTAGGGGAAGAAGTGTTTGTGGTCTTCACGATTATAGAGGACTATGATTTGATCAGGTAAGCTAAGGTTGTTTTAACTTAATAATGAAAAGTAAAGACCTTGATTCCCGTGAAAAATTATACCTACATTGAATAAACCCTAATTTTACAGGCATTTTGGTGTTTTTGTAGGTATAAAAATTATACCTACAAATTGAATTGTGAATCATTATTTTTGTGACTATTCAGGTACTCAGTTTATCAACCACAGATTACACAGATTAACACAGAATAAATACATTTTGGTTCTAAACTACAAATCGCTTGTAACTCAATTGATGATCGCCATTGACTCTCATCTTCGAAACGGACTTTAGCTCAACAAGAACCTCGTTATAACAAATATAGTCCGCTCTGTATGTACAATTCAGTTCTTTGTCTTTGTAATTTATTCCAATCGAAACTTCTTTATCTAATCGTTCTTAATCTGTGTAATCTGTG
>JARLHU010000104.1 GCA_031292095.1 Desulfosporosinus sp. | reverse complement strand
GGCTTGTTTTCGGGAAATCTCTTCACAAGATTAAGTTGTCTTTGGGTTGTGCTTGTAATCTTTGCCATGTACGGAGTTTTTTCGAAATACTCTGCTAATCCCACTTGGCATGCTTTCCTCCATCCGGTGGAAGGATTAATATGCATTTATGCTTCCTGTATCGCATTGTTTAAAACCTTAAAAACCGGTTGCGTTACATGGCGGGGCACTGAATATCCAGTGGAAACTTTAAAACGGAATGTTGTCTAAATTCCAGTCCGTTCAATCGCGTACATTTCTCTCCGTGACTAACCTTAAGATAAGCCCCTTGCAACCTTTGCCCCCGATCCGTGTTGAATGTGCTTAATTATCAAATGCCGATAGGTAAGAACACTCTGACCGTACATAGGATTGTTAAAGTGTAGAACAACGAACACCTTCCCTCCCACATCTGTTTTTTTGTTCTGGACCGCCTGCAGAGTGACGTTTTATGAAAATATAATTACAGGATTGTCAAGTATTTTCAAAACTGACATTTTTAAGTCTCACTGTGTTTTCTATCGAGACTCTTTACGACATTGTGCCCAGACAGGGCACGTGGAGACTTGTGCCAAGAACGTGCTCGCATGAGTACGGTGCTTGTATTCGAGATGAAGGTAGGTCCTTCGTAGCCGGTTTGTAGGAGCAGGCTTCAAACAGCCGTAAGCTGCTTCAGTCCGAAAGGGTGCGGTGGTGAATGTTACGGTAAAAGCCGAGGAAAATCTCGGCATGTATGGATTAGAGAGACGAATGAAGTGAACCCCTGTAAGCACCGAAAGCGCTAATTGACATCAAAACCGGAGCTTGTCTCCTCTCTGGGATAAGCATGGAAGAAACCTACTTACTGGCCATGTGGTGTCCGGTGAACAAGGGGCGTGACTCAAATCTAGGCTCGGATACGGAACTTGGGAACTCTTCATGTGATGCTAAGGGAAAACCTTATAAGTGTAGACCACGAAGGGGGAAAGTACCGATACACATGAAGGGGGCGGATCATCCTGTATTAGGGATGAATCTCTCGTAATGAGAGGGGAGCGAAGGGGATGGATCAGCTCAAAGAAGGTTTTTTGCCAACTGGGAAACTGGGAGGAGCATACGACTTTCTGCGTCGTTTTGTGGCCGTGAGGCGACAAGAGAATGGCTGAGACGAGCCGTGTGAATCGAGAGAGTGCGCCATGTCATTCAAGACTTGGAATCGTCCGAGCAATGGACCAAAGCTCTTGGAAACACTTTGAGAACAACCTCCTTACCTAGACCTGAAAGGGCGAGGGGACAACAGCATGTAGGTAACGCAGAGGATATCTGAAGATTGTTACGGTATCGCTTTGCTAGTTCTGTGTAATATGGTTAAGGCTAAACTGCTTAAACTTCAATGACCAGTGATGGAAATTTACATTCAGGGATACACAATCTAAAAACTCCCTGCCTACAATATACTCAGATAAATCTCTCGTCTGAGGAACTCCAAGATTGTAGGACGTTGAGCAATGAGCTCAATCAAGGTGATAAGTGAAGAACCTAAGTTACACTAGCACGTTCCAGTTATGAAGAACATGGGATTGCTTAAGGGGGGAGACCCCTATGGTAACGGAGTCTTCATAGTATCTAAAGTGGCTGTTGTAATGACGGTTGCACAGGCGGACTTTAATATGTGCCGCTGGATCGTTTGTACCACTGAAAGGGTAACCAAGTATGCGGGAGATCAGGAGAAGGAAGACAGGTGGTTACGATATCAATCGCTTGGAGGTATGCGGAATGCAGAAGGCCGAAAAAGTATTGGATATCATCAACGACAGAGGGGAAATGTAACAAACACCACTGTCGGTTGACTGCTAATCACTGGCGAGCGGAGTGCCAAGGAAACTGGCACGCTCCGTTCTGAGAGGGGTTATTGGAAAAGTGCTGTTTTCGGATAGTAACTCGCTGATCGCCTACTCTACTTTACGCACGGTTCTGTGGGGGACTGGTGGTGAAATTCCTCCGGTCTACCCGGCGATAATAGTGCTATATTTAAAAGAGTGATCTTTATTACCCCTCCTGAAAGTAGGTCATCTAAGCTGTGATACTCAGCCATCCAGGCCTCAGCCTCTTCATTCAGCTCTCCAATCTGTAAAAATGTCTTGAACTTTCTTTTATTTGAGTGTATATAAATTGGCGATTTAATCTTATAATCAGCAGCCATATCTGTTACAGATACCCCCGATATGGCTTTGCATCCTAAAACTATGAGGTCATCTTTATCAATTGAACTGCATGGAATTTTATTTCATAAAATTGTACAGGTTTTCTTTCGAATGTGCTTTCAGGTTCGCATTATCTTTAGCAAATCAACTTACCATCGGGGACAAACTGTAACTATGCTTAGACAATTGAAGAAGTAACCACCTGCACTGGACCTGATATCCTATTATTTGAGAGAAAGGTAAAAGGGGTTGGGCATTCTGGTGTACTTTATTCCTAAACCCGTTGCCTAAGCCCTGCAATCCGTCTCGCCTCCAAACCGTGCTCGTCTGCGGGGGTGGGCCGTCTTGCCTTAACAACTAACGAATTTCTATGTGATGGATCACTGGAACCCTACATGGTCAATGAAACAAGAACATGGGGATATAGGCAAGGTCGCCAACTGAACTTATTTGCCAGATCGTTTTTTGGACGGTCTGGATTTTTTGTGTTTTCTTGGAATATTTTCACGATTTTAGGAGGAAGTCGAGGAAGGATGTGGAAGGTGTAAAGGTTACTTATCTGGGGGAATTTAAAACCCGTCTCAGCTTAGAGAAGTAAAATGAAAAGGACATGTTTAAAGCTATGTAGAAAAGTTAAAACAAAACTGAAAGAAGAAATTATTTGGTCCTTCTTTCAGGTCTTGTTTTAATTTTAGATTGAATTATTTCCATTTTGCTAGTTTACGACATATAATTCATAAAGTATATGATATTATAAAAAGAAATAGTATTGAAAATATATGAAAAAAGACGAAGTAAAACGAAAAATTAAAATATAGAGTTTTGGGTTGGGGAAATAATACACATTATTTTTAATAATAAAAGCTCATTGGAGCTCATTTATTATTAATCTATCTCATATTTGTTGAGGAGGTGGCTAGCTTGACACTTAATCTAAATGCTCAAGTACAGAAAGCATTCAGTCGTCTGGAAAACTTGTCTCAATGTGATTTACCATCCCATGAACTGAAGTCTAAACTTTTATCAGAGATCAATACGGCTCTTCTAGAATTACAAACAACTGCTGTTGAAATTCTTGAGAAAAATGAGGAAATGGCAGCTGTCCGTCAGACATTGGAAGAAGAGCGATATCGTTATCAGGAGCTGTTTGATTCTGCACCAGATGGGTATCTGGTTACAGATATGGAGGGCATAATACTCGATGCCAATAGCGCCGCTGCTAATCTTTTTAACGTTAGTAAGTCCTTACTTATTGGCAAGCCCCTAGCAATATTTGTTCTCAGAGAAGAACGCCTGACGTTCCGTACCCGGTTGGCAGAGATGAAGAAAGGAATATTCGTACAAATAGAGGACTGGGAACTAATTATTCTATCCGGAAAGCAAACGATGTTACCCATTGCTATAACTGTGGGTAAGGTCATTGTCCCCAGGGGGGGACCCACGGAGTTTCGCTGGCTACTGCGCGATATCACGAAACGCAAGCAAAGAGACGGAGAGAAAGAAAAAAGAGCGGCAGAATTGGTCACTGCGAATAAAGAGTTAGCGCATCAAAGAAAGCTCACCTATCAAAACGAAGAGAAGGAAAAACGGGCAGCGGAATTAGGCATAGCGAATAAAGAACTAGCTTTTCAAAACGAAGAGAAAGAAAAACGGGCAGCAGAATTAGTCACTGCGAATTTAATGTTGGGGGAAGAAATATCAGAACGTAAAAAAGCAGAAATAGAAATAAAGAAAATGAATGATGAACTTGAAGTGATGATATCTGAACGAACATATCAGCTTGAAGAAACGAATGCTGAATTGGTAGAAATAAATGCAAAGCTGAAGGAAGAAATATTAGAACATCAAAGAACGGAGTTGGAATTACAAGAAACAAAAAGAGTCGCCGAAGCGGCTAACAACGCCAAAAGTCAATTCCTTGCCAATATGAGCCATGAAATCAGAACACCGATGAACGGAATTTTTGGGTTTCTGGAATTATTAAATCATTCTCAGCTATCACAGGAGCAACAAGAATACATTCGTGAGGCAAAAGCTTCTTCAGATACATTGCTTCACCTCATCGATGATATTTTGGATTTATCTAAAATTGAGTCTGGAAAGCTTACTTTCGAAATAATAAACTTTAAGCTAAGAACTGCTGTAGAGGATGCCACGTCATTATTTGTGCCAACTGCTTATGAAAAAAATCTTGAACTCAACACATTTATCAAAGCAAACGTACCCGATGAAGTGAGAGGCGATCCTTCAAGATTCAGACAAATATTAAATAATCTTATCTCTAATGCTTTGAAGTTCACTGAACATGGGGAAGTATCGATTATCGTCGAAACAATTGAAGAAGCTAATGGTTTTGCCATGATTAAATTTGAGGTGAAGGATACTGGGATTGGTATCAATGAAGAGGACGTAGCAAAGATTTTCAAGCCCTTCGCACAGGCTGATGCATCAACAACAAGGAAATTTGGAGGAACAGGGCTGGGCCTTGCCATAACTAGAGAACTTGTCACGATGATGGAGGGAGTGGTCGGCCTTGAAAGCGTGCCGGGTCAGGGCTCTACATTTTACTTCACTGCACAATTTGAAATAATTAATAAAAAAACTACTTACTTTGAGTATGCCAACCTAGAGAACGTTAAGGTTCTTATTGCGGATGATAATGATAACAATAGGAAAATCGTTAGATCGTATCTTGAAGACGCTGGATGCATAGTAATAGAAGCTAAATCTGGGGGTGACGCTATAGTTTCCATACTAGATAATGCAACTGCGGAAAACATGATACAGCTTGTCCTGGCTGATTATCATATGCCAGTAATGGATGGGTATGAGTTGGCGAATACTTTAAACACGATTCCTTGTACAAAGGATTTAAAGCTAATATTGTTAACCTCTTCTGCCCAGGCGGGTGATGCTGCAAAAGCGAGAGAACAAGGTTTTTCAGGGTATCTGACGAAACCGATAAGACGAGGTGAGTTACTAAATTGTATGGCAATTGTATTAGGCTTAAAACGAGATACAGAGAAAAACCAGCAAGTTGTCACAAAATATACTCATCGTGAAAATCAGAGTGTCTTGAAACCAAGAATACTACTGGTCGAAGACAACGAAGTGAATCGTAAAATCATTGTAGCAATGCTTCAATCGCACGATATGACCTGTGATCTGGCAGTGGACGGAAACGAAGCTTATCAGGCAGTAATAAATAAGCACTATGATTTAGTTTTTATGGATTGTCAAATGCCTGTGATGGATGGATTTGAAGCCACTGAAAAAATCAGAAATGCTGAGGAAAGCAACAAACACACCAAAATTATTGCTATGACGGCGAATGCCATGACGGGTGACCGAGAAAAATGTCTTAAAGCCGGTATGGATGATTACATCAGCAAACCGATCGACTTTGAAATAATGTTCAAAATGATCGATGAAACCACGGTGTATGAAGTAATTCAAAGATAATTCTCCATAAATGCGATGCTTTCGGTTGCAACACACGAACCAGTTGAACCGTTCCAAGCTCGGACAGTGGGTCCGTGATGGGGCAACCAGGATCACTGGCCGTTGTCAATTCGAGATGTCGATGACGCGAGCGGTTGGGATCTGCAATGGGACGATTGCGCATCCAATCTATGTTGCTATTATGGTAAAAGTTAACATAAATGGGGGATATAAAGTTGGCGATGTATTTTGAAGAGACGGGGAATAAAAGCAAGCCTTCAATCGTGTTTATCCATGGCGGTGGAATAAGCGGGTGGATGTGGTATAAGCAAGTAGAGCATTTTAGCGATTACCACTGCATTGTACCAGACTTACCTGAACACGGAAAAAGTATAAATGAAGGACGATTGTCCATAGCAGATTGTGCTAATCGCATAGCAGATTTAATAGAAAGCAAGGCTAATAATAGTAAGGCTCATGTGGTAGGGCATTCCCTTGGCGGTAAAGTAGTTGTTGAACTTCTGAGCAGGAGGCCGGATTTAGTGGATCACGCCGTTATTGCCAGTGCCTTATTTAGACCCATGTTTTTGTTGAAGCTTATCCATAGACCGTTTGTATATAAACTTACGGTGGCTATGATTAGGAACAAGAATATATTATCACTCACGGCAAAGCAGTTTAAAGTTCCAGAGAGTTTTTATATAGAAAAATTAAAGGCTGATTTTAAGAATCTTACGTCTGATTCACTTTACATGATATACGACCAACTATATCAATACCAGAAGATACCAAAGGATTTAGCAAATGCAAATGTTCCAACTCTAGTCGTAGCGGGTGCGAAGGAGCCAGGGGTTATGAAGCAATCGGTAACCGATATTGCGGAAACTCTCCCTGATGCAAAAGGT
>JARLHU010000103.1 GCA_031292095.1 Desulfosporosinus sp. | reverse complement strand
GATTTTTCTTAGCCACATTGACTGGCATTTGCAGAGGCAACTATTGACGGAAGAATTCTACTGACATTGGCATGTTGTCAGCACAATTCTTCCGCCATTGGCAGCAAGATACACGCCGTCATGTGAGGTGAGAAGCGACACTGTATCCAGAGCAGATTCACTTTTATGACGGATGTATTTTTGCCAATCAGCAATATTGGATTGACTATGCAGCCAATAACTCATGTATAGAAGCATTGCAGCTGCAAATATACCGGTCCATCCATTGATCAAGGCATTGTTATTTCCGAATGCGCCGGAAGAGAATACAAACTTTACGATGATCGCGACAACAATACTGAGAAACAGACCACCTAAAACTCCAAGCCAAATCCAGCCGTTCCCCTTGGTTTGGCCCGACTTCTTAACAAAAGCCAGTAAAGCAGCGATAACCAAGAGCGCTTCAAGCCCTTCACGTATTAGGATCATAGCGGCGTCCCAAAACGTATACCCGGATTTACTCGCAAGTGGGCTTAAGTATTTAATCATCTGATCCAGCAGTTGAGTCGCGCCTTGATAGTTGGGTGGATTCGCAGTAAGCATCGCATTTACAGTGACCATGTCTCTTTCTGAATCGCTATAAACGGCTGCGGATTGAGCAACTACGACGCCTTCAACACTTAACCAGGAATCACGTACTTTCGAAATCTCGGCCAGTGCTGATTGTTGTTCATGATCCTGGGCCTTGATCTTTGTTTGTTGCAATAGAATGATGAAATCACTTAAAGAAATATTTTGTTGTTTAAACTGTTGACCCTTAGGGAACTCTCCACGGATAAACTTCTGATTGACGTTTTTAAGCCCTTGTAAGGCCTGGGTTATGTTTTCTTGTTTATTTTGCATAAACGCATAATCTACTTGACCCATATTGGATTCAATATCTTTATACGCGTCTCCAGATTCTTGTTTTACACCATCTTCAGCTTGTCCCAGTTAAACTTAGTGCTGGAACTTGCGCTTTTACGGATGGAGGGGAAAGTACTTCAATCCCATTATTAATCAAAGGATCGATTAAGGTTCTGAAAACTGCTGAATCAGGGCGGGAAATTCTGCTCTATCGTATTAAGCCGGGTGAAACCTGCATTATTATGCTCTCTAGTGCATTGGGTAATATCCCATATCCTGCCACGGCCATCGTTGAACAGGAGATGGAAGCGCTTTTGATACCAAATGAATTATATAAATATTGGCTGCAACATATTCCGGCTGTTCAGACTTTTACCTACCAAAGCATGGCCCAGCGTATGGGTACCGTGATGGCTCTTATCGAGGAGATTACGTTCAAAAGAATTGACATACGCCTAATCCGTTTTCTTCTGGAGCATACTTCTGAAACGCAGGCCATACTTTACGAAACTCATGAAGAAATAGCAATTGAACTTCGGACTGCTCGCGAAGTTATAAGTCGACTCTTGAAAAATATTGAAGGTGACCATTTGCTACAGCTTTCGCGAGGTAAGATTGAAATAACCAAGCGTCAAGCATTAGAAAAAATGCTTCTCACTAGGTGACTTTGTCACTGAAGTTTCTTCCGAAAACGTGTATCATTCATTTCAGATAAAGAAAGATCACGAGAAGGAGGAAATCACATGAAAGCAAATGAAGGAAGTTTAGAAAGAATCATTCGGCTTATTCTTGGTTTAATCGTTTTGTCTCTATGGTTTGTTCTTCAAGGCAATACAAAATATCTAGCCTTAATCGGTCTTATTCCACTTATTACAGCCATATTAGGATGGTGCCCCCTTTATTCGATCTTTGGCATAAATACCTGCAAGAGAAAATAATTAACGGCAATTATTACGTATTAGGAATAGTTATGGAGGAGTCGTTTTATGGGAAAATCTGATTATGCAGTACAATGTCTTACATCTGGATTTAACTGTTCTCAAGCGGTATTTTCTACATACTGCAGTGAATTAGGATTAAAGCCAGAAATGGCATTAAGAATTGCCGGAGGTTTTGGAGGAGGTATGGGTCTTGGCGAAACTTGCGGTGCGGTAGCCGGAGCATTTATGCTGATTGGATTAAAGCATGGAAATGTATATAGGGAAGATAATGAAAATAAAAAGAAAACATCTTCACTCGTTCAAGAGTTTACAAATCGATTTAGAGCAATTAATAACTCCGTTAAGTGTAAAGAACTACTTGCCTATGATATTAGCATTCCAGAAGATATGAAAATTGTACGAGAAAAGCAACTATTCAGTACTATCTGTCCAAAGCTCGTTAAGGATTCATCCGAAATAATCGAGGAATTGTTAGGGTTATCGAAGTAAGATACGATTGGGGGACTATTTTGAGATATGGGGAATATCTTCATACAAGAATAATGTTGTGAAGAACAACCGAGGAGGGATATGCTTGAACGGAGTTTTGCTACCACGTGATTTCGTACGAGAATCACTGGAATTACACCTCTTCTTTGGGCGGATCATGAAAGAACATTCGATATTTATAGAGGCCGGGTTTGTCGGCATGGATGCATCGTATGCACAGCAAGCAGATCAATTTAAGTGCCTATTTACCGATGTATTAAAAGAGGCAATACTCCTTGCAAACGGGGTTGTGAGTGGAGAAGCATTCTATTCAGGAGAATGGATAACTGATAAGACTCTTCGGGCAGAACAAATTACTCAAGAACTTTCCGGTATCACTATCGAAACGGTTATGACGACGGAAGTAAATGGACTGACCCCTGATGCAGGGGTAAATCAGGCACAACTAGAGGCCCAGGTTACGGTCTTAAATCAGAAGGCTATTGGGCTGACCAATGCTTTGATTCAATTTAAGAGCAACATACTGGATGGAATGCTCCAATGTAAATTGTTCACGTTTAATTTTCCTCTTTTATTAATTCATATTCGGAGAGAAGCAATTTTTTATATGCAACATTTAGAACGTTTGCAAAGGCATATGGTAATAGATTTTGTAACCGAAGCTATCGAAGAGGAAAAATTCTGGAATAGGCAAATGGCGGAGCACGCTCAGTTTATTAGCCATCTACTAGACCCTACCGAGTCTGACCTTATTGTTAAGGCAAATAACTTTGCGGGACAGTTTGATCGGCTTGAGCATATAGCTCAGGGAGAAGGACAAGGCATAAAAACTCTTGGTCAGTTAACACAGGAAACTATCACTGCAACCCGTGCCCTCAGGGACTTTAAAGTAGCAGGGATAGAAGGGTTACTAACATGCAAGATAAAATCTATAATTATTCCATTGTTAGCAGACCATGTCTTAAGAGAAGCCAATCATTACTTGAGAATTTTAAGTAGATCTAAACGAGAATTACAGATCTATTAATTAATCATCATCGATCCACTTATATTAGCTAAAGCTAACCTTTCTTTTCCCTGTCTCACCCATATTATCGCATTAAGTATTTCTGGAAGTTCAGTCGCTATTGGGCTTAGAAATAATGCTATGATATGTGGTGCAATCCCAATTGATATACTTAAATGATCCAAGTTCTTAACGAAAATTTGGGAACCAACAGTAATTAGAGTAAGTGATAAAATGGTTTGGCCCGGAACCCATCGTGTCTCTGGATTTTTAGTCTTGGGGCGAAATTTAAGAGGTTCGAGGATTTCTTTATGGTTATCAGATGTTTCTTTCATTTCGGCGAAAAAATAAAATCCGTAAGCTGCTAGGAAGAGAAGGGCCATCAATGGCTTACCTTGAAATACCACAAAACCTAATGCAACCTTAAAGACAAAAATGCCTAAAAACCAAAGTTGATCCCTGCTAAGTTTACTAGACTTAAGTCAATATTTATCCCGCGTGTTCGTTTCTTACGATAGTAGATAATTCCTAGTCCAACAATTGCATAAGCAAGAGTGCTCAATACCAGTGGCCCCCCCCCAGTGCCGCACCCACTCCAATGTCCTTTTCATTTGCATTAGCTCCAAAAACTACTGCAATGAAGGTAACGACACTTTCAGGGAGAGCGGTACCAAATGCTGCTAGAATCGTGCCAACAGCATTTTTTGAGATATTGAATTTTAAGCCCACCCATTCGATTGCATTTACGAATAATTCGCAACTAAGATAGATCATTATTGCAGAAATAATTAGTGCAAATAACGTTAATGCCATATATTTTCCTCCTTTTTAATTAAAAAAGACTTTTGACGTACAAATAATACGTCAAAAGTCTCGTTACGCTTTTCTGCGAAATAGTGCCAAGCTTTAAGCCAGTATGTTGACACTATTTTAAAACTACTCCCTTTTGCATGTTTAGTTTAACAAACAACACCAAATTGATCAAGACAAATATCTAACATTTTGGATAGGATTCGACGCTGTTCCTTATTTATTAAAGGAGATCTGGTTTCTTACAACGAATATTCTAAATGTTGACGTTCGTTTTGGATTACTGGGTTTGACTAAATCGAAGTAGAGGATCATATTCTCGAATTTGTAATATCACAACATATAAAGGAACTGGAGTATTGAATAAGGAGCGCTTCTCTATTCTGAAATCGAACGATAGGTTACCACTAGGGCACCCTGGTCACGACAATATGACTATAAAATTATAGCTCTATTGGGGTGACAGGGCACGTGGAGACGATCAGTTGTCTGCAAAAGAAAGACATCTAGGATTGTCTTGTGGTGCGGGTTTCAGAGTTTGTGGTTTGAATTGTAGAACAATTTAATGGGATCAAGTACGTTCGCGAGAACAGGTTTGAAGGGTTTGGGATAGATAGTTTTGAGGTATGGCGGGCACAAGGGAACATATTGTATATGTAATATATTACAGTACTGCTGGTAATTTTTCTGAGGACCAAAAGGGAGGCAGAAAAGAAGTATATGAAGCGACATTCATTAACAGGTCGTGTTTTGGACGATCTGTTTTTTTCTTATGCCTAAATCGTAAAATATGCAACTTTGGGAAGGAATAATCAAGCAACATGATGAATGTTAGAGTTGAGCTGTTAGTTTGTTGTAAGTCTTTGTACTATACTTATACTACAAGTGTCCAAGGTGCATATTACGAGAAATATTAGATAGGAGCTATGTTTGATGGATACGCAGTCTATTCAATTAAATTCTCAAGCGGGAAGAAATGATCCTTGTCCATGTGGGAGCGGGAAAAAATATAAAAAGTGCTGTTTATCAAAGGACGAAGAAAAAGAACAGCTAAAACAGGAGTTAGAAAATATCAAAGATGTAACCGATGAGTTCTTTACTACGAAGGAATATATTGAAGAGTCCGGCTATCCTGTGACTATGTTTGATCACTTGTTACTCGAAATGCTTAACATTATCGGTGAAATACTCCATGAATATCATAAGTTCAGAACTCTGGACATGACCCACTAAAAAAAAATAATTGTTGGTGATTACTCCTTGGAAACTACACTGTAGAAAATCGGAAATTGGTTTTTATCGAGTGTTACAGGCTCTAACTC
>JARLHU010000102.1 GCA_031292095.1 Desulfosporosinus sp. | reverse complement strand
CCATCACTCGTTTTTCCTTTGTTTTCATACCACTGAGCATAATTTAGTAAGGTTTCTGTGGCGAATAGTAACTCCAAATGAGCGTGATGGTGAACTTCCATCGTCGAATGACAATTGCACAGCCCCAATTCTTGTTTGGCTGCTCGGTAGAAAACCTCAATTCGCCATCTCCTGTCATAAACGGATAAAGCTTCGCGCGGAGTATCGTGGCGATTGCTAATGATGAGGTAAGCACCCCTAAATTCGGCGGCTAGCTCGTTTATATCCGCTTCCACCACATTCTCCTTGGTTTGATCTTCGTCTTCTTTCAAGTTCATTGCTACAACGGCAGCAATCGGTGTAAAACGTTGTTTGGTGACCACTTTGCCTTTTTTATTCGTGACTTTATAGGGCATCTTCATGTAAATATCGGGAACAGCAACGGAAACCAACCCTGGACCTTGTAGTTTGAGTTGAGGAAAGATTTCTTGAATAAGCATCCGAGCATTGATTGAAACAAAATGTTCTTTGCCGCTCCAAGGTTTTATTACCCTGCGGTAGATCGCTGTGTTGCGCTTGGCTTTGGTGACCCAGTCATAAGAATTTGAAGTCAAGAAGTTGAAGAAATCCTTGGATAGATACCAGCGGTCCATTGCCACCCACAAGCGGCAACTCTCTGATTTACGCAGCTGTACGAGCATCTCTATTGCTAGGTCAAATTTTGTTGGACCTTCCCCTTTAACCTCCGGTTTACGCCATATACGGTAAAACAGAGGGTACTCAAGACCATTTCGAAGGACTGCATGCAAAGTGACAAGATTCATGGTCCAGACATTTAGTTTCTTACTGTGGTCAAAAAGCCAACACAAAAACGGTAACTCTTTTCCGAAGGGGTGTGGATTTAACGTATCATCAAGTGCGATCACATCGCCCTCGTGCAACTGGGTATCTAAATCGTCCTGTAGGCGAGCGACACGCTTTTCACCAAATAAAGACCAATTATAGGAGGTTGTAAGGAAACGGCTCATAGTTGATTGAATAATTTTCTTGCCTTGGAACAAATAGCGAAGTAAAGCATCTTTACCAGCCATCTCTGCCATTTTAGAAACGGAAGTACAATGAGAAATGAGACCGACTATGTATAGAAAAGCTGTCATCCAGGTAGGCACACCGCGAAGTTTATTGATTCCAGTTTGCGTAAGAAGAAGAGAGAAATCAAAACGATCCCATAACTTGAGTAAAATGGGTACTCCAGCGCATTCACCTTGAGGTAGGTCACGAAAATGAGGCTTAGCTAAGGTTTTCATGGTATCACCCTTTAATCGAAAGATACACCTTATAATCAAGGTATTCTTCGTAATTATTGGGTCATTTTTGAAATGTCAAGGGCTTTTAGAGGTTTTTAGAGGTTTTTAGAAAATTATTTTTTATAATTACTGAATCCAATTATTTACTCCAACTGCATAGGTCCTGAGAAACAAAAGATATGAATGAAGCATGAAAGCTGGATCGCGAGGTTGGGGACCTTTGGCGGCATAGCCATCCTGAAGCAAAGTGGTGATGTGAGACAAATCGATACGCCAGAACTTCGCGACTAGAGGCCAGTCGTTGTTGGCGACAGTGAAGATCCCGCCGGAATAATGCTCGCGGAGGCGCAGGAGAACGGAATCTTGATAAGTCTCATGAGAAATCAGTATCGGTTTCAAACGGATAACTCCCATATTTTACAACCAAAGGATATAAATCCATCGTCGTTCGATTATGGGACAATTTGAGAAAGTCAAGTGTTATTAGCCGTTTTCAGGCGCATCAAGAAAATATTTATCTCTAATAAATTTCCAGTTGGACTCAATGAAAAAGCAAAATTCCTCCCACTAAAGTAAGAGAAATGCTATAAGGTTGGTTCAAGGAAACCCTTGTCCCAACTGCCTCGACAAATGCCGAGAGTCTATCCACATGACTGAGGAGCTGCATTCATGCTGAATAATTTACTCCTTTATTTAACTAATTGAGTCCTATAACGAACAATACGACAAGCTCATAAAAACTTGATTCTCCATTTTCGCCCAAATTCATCCTTGGCAGCCGATTGGCCTGTTTTCTTTTCCTTCATATTTGCACTTCTGAGTGTGTTTTTGTTTTAAAGACCGAAGTCCGTTTTTCTCTCGCTCACGTCGACTTACCATGGTGTTTGTTTCCAGTCTTTCTTATTCGAATCACATCTTATCCTTGGGGCATGAATAGCACCGAGCAGACTTGACTAAAGCATGGTAAAGTCAAATGGGCAACTATCATTTGGATAGTTGCCTTGAATTCTCCGTTCTCTGAAATTACCAGTTTTTACGTCATTAGTTTATCCCTACCCCAAGGGATAAGAAAACAGAAAGAAAGTTTTGGCGATGGGATTGCCTAGACATTCTTAAACATCCCAGCAATCCCAATTGTTCACTATTACATTCACAACAAAACTCGTTCCTTATGAACAATTTTTTTGTCCATAGATTTTAATTCTTTCAGCTCTGTCTTTGTATTCTTAATGCTTTTGTCTGGTACATCCAGCACCCATCTACCATGTTCCGGTTTATAAAATATCAATCCCTCTCTTAATTTCTCTCTTGTTACAAGTCTAATTGGGCTCTCGTCCCCTAAATAACTAAGCAGGCTATGTACTTGGTTTACGTTCTGGCAGATTAAGATAACCCGATCTTTCGGCGGTTCCCAACGATAAAGCTCAAGCAAGCTGACGACATCATCTAAAACAACGCCAATCTGATACTCCCGATCACCATGAACAAAAATATGCACGTAGGGCTTGTTTGCAGCCAACACTTTGACTTCGGCTGAAAGATTATCACACATTTGTATATAGAGATCAACGCTCATCAGTTTCTGTATCGCCTCAGAGTCGCTATACCAAAACCAGTAATCCGGCTGGTAAGGCACTTTGATAATGGCTGCTCCAACAGGCCCCAAGGTATAAAGCTTGTAGGCTTTGCCCACGGCAGTTAATGTGTGTTCAACAACTTTATGTTCACTTTACAGTTTTGCCAGTATCTTTCGCGTCGTTTTTGAGACACGGTGAAGTATCTGGTGTGCCTGGATTTGACCGCCAAATATAATTCCCATTGAAGCCAGAAAATGAAACAGTCGCTTTTCCGTATCGGGGACAAGGAACGACCGCTCGTTAGAACGGTCGTTTATCGTCGCACTTGTTGGAACCCGACACCAACGAATTTGAATGTCGTTGATTGCACTGAAATTATTTATATCACTTCCCCCCTTCCTTTTCTATCACTCATGGACAAAGGTTTAGTCCTTTTTGAGTGGGCGTAGATATAGGCCGAAGAGTCTTTGGTGGTCCTTGTCGATCGACAGGAGTTTGATCAGGGCCTTGTCCCCCCTGTTTAATACCTCATG